>CAZUKR010000077.1:7087-12523 GCA_964620885.1 uncultured Eubacterium sp. | reverse complement strand
ATAAAATAGGAACCAAATCCCTGTCCTCTGTTTTGGTAGTAAAAAGAGACAAAGGTCATGGAATTAATATTACAACCAAAAATATCTCTTACTGTACCATAGGTATGTATAAAAATGCACTGATAACAGCAGGAATTACAGATGCAGACATTATAGTAGCCGGTCCTACACCAATATCTGGTACAGCGGCACTGGTGGGAGCCTTAAAAGCATATTCTGTTATGACTGGCGAAGAGGTGTCCGAAGACAGCATTGATGCAGCTTTAAATGAACTTGTACTGACTGGTAATATTGCAGGAGTAGTAGGGGATTCGGAAAAGGCAGAAGAACTTCTGGCATATCTGAAACAGCAGATAATTGAAAATGATCTGGATACAGAAGAAGAGATTCAGGAGGCTGTGGAAGATGCCTGTGATAAGTTTGATATTACATTAACAAAGGAAGAAATAGGCGAGCTTGTATCCTTACTTATGAAAATTAAAGACCTTGATTTAGATTTGGATTCTATTATGAATCAGGCAAAATCCTTATATGACAAATTGTCTTCTATGGGAGATGCACAGGGATTTTTTGATAAAGTTGCAAACTTTTTCCAGTCCATTGTAGATTTCTTTAAGGATCTATTTTAGATAGGAATAGAAGATGATGATGGTGAAAAAAGATATGGGATATTAAAACAATGGGTTGTCGGGAAATTTGAATTTCTCGACAACCCCATATTTTTTTCGGAATTATATTTTTCGTTTTAAGAAAGAAATCATTTTTTCAAGCTGCAGGGAATAATCCTGCAATTCCTGCACCTTCAGGCGGTTCTTCTCATTAAAGCCCAGTAGAACATTGTGGTTGGCTTCTGCAAGATAATCCATGATACCATCAATATCGGATTTTATATTTTTCGGACACTGAATATACAGATGTTTGTTAGCCGTAATATGCAGTGTATAGGAAATACTGAAATGGTACCATAAAAATTTGTGCAGTGTGGAATGCTTGTAAATCCATATGATTTCCTGAATTGGAACAATGGCAATTCCAGAATTAGCAAGTACGATAAAATAATGCTCTGTAATAAACATATCCTCTGTTGCAAGCTGTGGCAGCGTTGCAAGCTCTTCCTCAGCCTGAGCCAGAAGTACAGAGGGTTTTCCGAAACGTCCCAGCTGCTGGCAGGGAGGAGAAAAAGCCGGAAAACGGATATACAGAATATAGAAGATTAAATGCAAAAAAGCATAAGCACAAGTGATAAAATAAACAGCAATCAATAGCATACTAGGTAACAATCGAAAGGCCGGTTCACTGATAAAATAAGAACTCACTTTTTCTTCAATTCCGGGAGCAGTCCAGTTCAGGTCTTCCGAAAGATTGGAAAGAAGTTGTTTAAATACAGAACGATTCTCCAATACCCGTCCTCTGATTTCAATAGAAGAAATAGAAGGAATTCCCTGTTCACTGGTATGAGGCGATAAAAGAACAATAACGCATTCTCCATCCCACATGGTGTAATAATAATAACCGGTAGTCTGTCCCAAAAGTGTATTGGTGTATCCGGTAAAATATAAATCTTTTAGAGAAACAGAAATGTAGGAAGAATTTTTCTGATAATGATTGTCCATTTCCTGGGGAGTAGAGATTTTGTATGGAAATAAAATCTCCTGAAGAGGAAGGGTAAACCACAGAATCAGAAGAATAATTAAATAAATAATAGGAGAAATCAATCTCCGTTTGTAAACACTTTTGATATGTTTGGATATATGGTGGTCGTAATTTTCAGGCATAAAAGCTCCCTTCCAAATAGTCTAGCAACAGTATACGTTTTTTGGAAAAAATAATCAAGGAGTTCCAGAGGAAAATAGATGCATATCTTGATTTTTTTTTCTAAAGTTGTTAGTATAAGTAGGAACTGGAAAAAGGAGGAAACATGGAGGCTTATACCGGATTTGCAGAGGTCTATGATTTATTTATGGACAATGTGCCCTATGAGGAATGGAGCATATATCTGACAGGATTATTAAAAGAATATGAAATATCAAAAGGACTGGTCTTAGAACTGGGATGCGGCACAGGGAAAATGACACGTCTGTTGGCAGAATCAGGATATGATATGATTGGTGTGGATAACTCGGAAGAAATGCTTCAGATGGCAGGAAAAGCAGGAGAAGAGAACGGAAGTGACATTCTTTATCTGCTTCAGGACATGCGGGAATTTGAACTGTATGGAACTGTCAGGGCGGTGGTAAGTATCTGTGATTCTATAAATTATATTTTGGAAGAAGAGGATTTGCTGGAAGTATTCCGACTGGTAAATAATTATCTTGACCCAGGCGGCATATTTATTTTTGATATGAACACTATATATAAGTACAGAGAGCTTTTGGGAGAAACTACTATTTGTGAAAACCGGGAAGAGGGAAGCTTTATCTGGGACAATTATTATGATGAAGAAGACCAGATAAACCAGTATGATTTGACTCTCTTTATTAAGGGAGAAGAAGACTTGTACCGAAAATACGAAGAGACTCATTTTCAACGGGCTTATGAGGTAGAACGGGTGCAGGAATTACTGGAGGCGGCAGGTATGGAGTTTGTAAAAACCTATCATGCTTTCACTCACGAAAATAAAAAAGAAGACAGTGAACGGGTTTATGTAATAGCCAGAGAGAAAGGAAAAAAGAATGAGTGATTATATTGTAAGAGCAACAGCGGCAGAGAATCAGATAAGAGCCTTTGCCATTACATCAAGGGAACTGGTGGAGCAGTCCAGAATATACCATAACACCAGCCCTGTTATAACAGCAGCTATGGGAAGACTGATGTCAGGCGCATCAATGATGGGAGTTATGATGAAAGGGGAAAAAGATATCCTTACCCTTCAGATTAAGTGCAGCGGTCCTGCAAAAGGATTGACCGTAACAGCAAATTCCAATGGAAATGTCAAGGGATATCCCCAGGTACCGGATGTGATGCTGCCACCCAATGCAAAAGGAAAATTGGATGTGGGCGGAGCCATCGATTTAGGCATATTAAGCGTAATTAAAGATCTGGGATTAAAAGAACCTTATATAGGACAGGTTGCATTGCAGACTGGAGAAATTGCAGACGACCTGACCTATTATTTTGCAACTTCTGAGCAGGTTCCGTCAGCAGTTGGACTTGGAGTTTTAATGAATAAAGACAATACGGTCAAGCAGGCAGGAGGATTTATCGTTCAGTTAATGCCTTTTACCGATGAGAAGATCATTTCAGACTTGGAAAAAAAGATTGCAGAAATTACATCTGTAACAGACCTATTGGAGCAGGGAGCCACACCTGAAACACTGTTAGAAGAGGTCTTGGGAGAATTTGGAGTGGAAATTAACGAAAAGATTCCAATAGAGTATCAGTGTGACTGCTCCAAAGAACGTGTCACCAGAGCAATTGCCAGCATCGGAAAAAAGGATATTCGGGAAATGATTGATGATCAGGAATCTATAGAGGTAAACTGCCAATTCTGTGATAAACATTATGTATTTACCACAGAAGAATTAGAGGAGATAGTCGAGTGAAAGACGGGTATATAAAAGTAGCAGCAGTTACGCCCAAAATCCGGGTAGCAGATCCTGTCTATAATGGACAGTTGATTTGTGAAAAACTGCGGGAAGCAGAGGAACAGAAAGCAGTTGTGCTGGTATTTCCGGAATTGTGCATTACGGGATATAGCTGCGGAGATTTATTTTTGCAGGAGACGCTTTTAAAGAGTGCCAAAGAAGAACTTATAAAGATTGCGGCGGATACCAATGGAAAAAACATGCTGGTATTTGTAGGGCTTCCGGTGTTATGGAATGGAAAGCTGTATAATGTGGCGGCAGTTTTATGTAAGGGAAGGATTTTAGGGCTTATTCCGAAAATGCATATTCCAAACTATAATGAATACTACGAGATGCGTCATTTTGCCAGAGGAATGGAAGAACCGGTGGAAGTAAGACTGACAGAGGAACTTACCGTTCCAATGGGAAGTCATCTGCTGTTTTCACCAGATTCCATGCCGGAATTGAAAATAGGAGTAGAAATCTGCGAAGATTTGTGGGTGGCTAATCCACCTAGTATTTCACATGCATTGGCAGGGGCAAATCTTATCGTAAATCTTTCAGCCAGCGATGAAATAACCGGAAAAGACATTTACAGAGAAAGCCTGATTACTGGTCAGTCAGCAAGACTTCTATGCGGATATATCTATTCCAGTGCCGGGGATGGAGAATCTACTCAGGATCTGGTATATTCCGGTCATAATATGATAGCAGAGAACGGAATTCTTCTGGCATCTGCAAAACGGTTTTGCAATGAATCTGTATATTCGGAGATTGATGTTCAGAAGCTGAATGGGGAACGCAGAAGAATATCTACCTTTGAATGCCAGCCGGGGAATTATCAGGAAATTATATTTCCGCTGAAACGGGAAAAAACAAGTCTCACACGTTATATAGATCCTGCTCCTTTTGTGCCAGACAAAATAAAGGAACGGCAGAAACGATGTGAAGAAATTTTGTGTATTCAATCCATGGGATTGAAAAAACGTCTGGAACATACCGGATGCAAATGTGCAGTCATCGGAATTTCAGGGGGCTTAGACTCTACACTGGCGTTGCTGGTGATTATTAAAGCCTTTGATATGGCGGGAATTGACCGTAAGGGCATAAAGGCTGTAACCATGCCGGGATTCGGTACTACGGACAGAACATATGATAATGCAGTGAGCCTGATAAAATGTCTGAATGTAGATTTTATGGAAGTGGATATCCGGGAAGCAGTGCTGGTACATTTTAAAGATATAGGACAGGAAGAAGGCTGTTATGATGTAACATATGAAAATGCACAGGCAAGAGAGCGTACCCAGATTCTGATGGACATTGCCAATAAGGAAAACGGAATGGTAATCGGAACGGGGGATATGTCAGAACTGGCACTGGGGTGGGCTACCTATAACGGAGACCACATGTCTATGTACGGTGTAAATGTTTCTGTACCAAAGACACTGGTAAGGCATTTGGTAAAATATTATGCAGAAACCTGTCAGCAAGAGGAACTGAAAAAAATTCTGCTGGACGTACTGGATACCCCGGTAAGCCCGGAATTACTGCCTCCCGAGGGAGGGGAAATAGCACAAAAAACAGAAGACATTGTAGGGCCATATGAACTTCATGATTTCTTTTTGTATCATATGCTGCGTTCTGGTTTTGGACCGGCGAAGATATACCGGCTGGCTTTGACGGCGTTTGAAGGAAGCTATCAGAAGGATGTTATTTTAAAATGGCTTAAGGTCTTTGTAAAAAGATTCTTTTCCCAGCAGTTTAAACGTTCCTGTCTGCCGGATGGCCCCAAGGTTGGGACAGTAGCAGTGTCACCAAGAGGGGATTTGCGTATGCCAAGTGATGCAAGTGGGGATATATGGCTGGCGCAGAT
>CAZUKR010000077.1:0-6987 GCA_964620885.1 uncultured Eubacterium sp. | reverse complement strand
GAGGGGATTTGCGTATGCCAAGTGATGCAAGTGGGGATATATGGCTGGCGCAGATAGAAGAGCTGGAAAAGCAGAGTTTATAAATATTTTATAGAAACTTCTCTTTTTGTTAATTGAAATTTTTCCCCAAAGGATTAGAATAGAATGTAGAGCTTATTTTATCCTTTGGGATTTTTATTTCATAGGAAATACCTTGTTGTACAAAAGCATGAAAGTATGAGGTTCACTCATTCATCATTAAAGAGGAGATATATGTTCGGATATATAATTGTAAATAAACAGGAAATGAAATTTAAAGAATTTGATGTATATCAGTCCTATTACTGCGGTCTTTGCCGTACACTTAAGGAGCGGTATGGGAAGCGTGGGCAGATTACATTGAGTTATGACATGACTTTTGTGATATTGCTTCTTACCAGTCTGTATGAGCCCGTTACCAATGAGGACGCCTGTAAGTGCGTTGCTCATCCATTTGAGAGGCATCCGACCAGAAGGAATGAATTTTCAGAATATGGCGCAGATATGAATCTGCTGCTGTCCTATTACAAATGTCTGGATGACTGGCAGGATGAACGCAAGGTGACAAAGAAAGTCATGGCGGAGTCTCTCCAGAGGAAATGCAGAAAAATTGCGTCTGTCTATCCCCAAAAGGCAGAGGTTGTGAAGAATATGCTGTCTAAAATTCACCAGTGTGAAGAACAGAATTCGGATGATATTGATAAAGTCTCCGGATATTTTGGGGAGATTATGGGTGAGATTTTTGCCTGGCGAGAAGATGAATGGGAAAAAGAATTAAGAAGAATGGGATTTTTCCTGGGTAAGTTTATTTATCTTATGGATGCCTATGAAGATATGGAAAAGGATCAGAAGAGCGGAAACTATAATCCATTTCTTCTGCAGGAAAAAGAAGCAGATTTTGACGAACATGTAGGGGGTATTCTAACCATGATGATGGCAGAGTGTTCTAAAACATTCGAACGCCTTCCAATTGTGGAGAACACAGAGATATTACGTAATATTCTATATTCAGGAGTTTGGTGCCGCTATGAAATGGTACGAAATAAAAGAAAAAAGGAAATATTAGATAAAAGTACATCAGCCTAGAGCGGAAAGGGAACTATATGTATGATCCATATGCGGTGCTCGGAATAAGCAGAAATGCCACAGATGAAGAGGTAAAAAAGGCATATCGCGCATTAAGTAGAAAATATCATCCGGATGCCAATATTAATAATCCCAATAAAGAGCAGGCAGAAGAGAAATTTAAAGAGATTCAGCAGGCATACCAGCAGGTTATGTATGAAAAGGAACATGGAACCTCAAGCGGTTACGGTCAAAGCGGATATGGCGGACAGTCTTCACAGTATGGCGGAAGTGCCTGGGACTTTGAAGATTTCTTCGGCGGTTTTGGTGGTGGTTTTGGCGGCGGACAGAGCCAGCGTCAGAACAGAAGCAGTGGAATGGATGAAGAAAGTACTTATAAGCAGGCAGCTGCCAATTATATTCGCAGCGGTCATTATAAAGAAGCGTTAAATGTATTGAATAGTATGAGTGGAAAAGATGCACATTGGTATTATCTTAGTGCAATTGCCAATTCGGGTATAGGAAATAATGTGGTAGCCCTGGAGCATGCTGAAAAAGCAGTTCAGATGGAGCCGGGAAGTCAGGAATATCAGCAACTGTACGCACAGCTTCAGAATGGTGGAAGCTGGTATCAGGGACAACGGCAGAGTTATGGCAGCAGCATGGGTGGAAGCGGCGGATTCTGCATGAAGCTGTGCATTGCCAACTTGATTTGCAATGTATGCTGCGGAGGCGGCGGCTTATGCTGTGGTGGAATGCCTTCAGGAAGATATTATTAAGAATGAAAGGGCTTTGAGCATGGATTATATGGTAGTATATTCCAGCAGAACAGGAAATACAAAGCAGATTGCTAAGGAAATTTTCAGTGTACTGCCAGGGATGTCAAAGGATATGCAGAATATAGAAGAATATAGAGGAAAGGAAGCCGATACATTTTTTATAGGTTTCTGGACAAATCGGGGAACCTGTGATATGTCTGTAATAGATTTGATTTCAGAACTTCATGGAAAGAAGATTGTGCTGTTTGGAACATGTGGACTGGGTGCAGATTCCTCTTATTACAAGGCGATTGAACAGCAAGTCAGTGTATGGGTACCAGATGACAGCGAATATCTTGGAACTTTTATGTGTCAGGGTAAAATGCCCATGCAGTTCAGAGAAAAGTATGAAATTTCTATGGAGGATGCAAAGCAGGAAGCATGGCGCCGAAAGATACTGCAGAACTTTGATGAGGCATTATTTCATCCCAATGAAACAGACTTTGAAAATGTCCGGGCTTTTGTGAAGCAGATAATAGAAAAGAAATAGAAATTTGAGGCATGTGTCAGAAATACTGGCATGTGTCTTTTTTTATTTTTTGTGGTGCATCGCCCAGGGGTGCGATATAATATAACTGCAAAGATAAAAAGTCTGGTGGTAGTCCGGACATACTTCAAATTCATAAGTGAAGGGAGAATATAAGTTGAAAGAAAATATATTGGTCAGTGCCTGTCTTTTAGGTGTAAACTGCCGTTATGATGGTGGAAATAACTATATTCACCAGGTGGAACAATTAAAAGAAAAGTACAATCTGATTCCAGTATGTGCCGAAGTCTACGGAGGACTTCCCACACCCAGGATTCCTTCCGAACGTGTCAGAGATAAGGTGATAAATAAGAGGGGGGAGGACGTAACCAGTCAGTTTTTAAAGGGGGCAGAAGAAGCAGCGTATCTGGCAGAATTTTATCAGTGCAGGTATGCATTGCTGAAAGAAAACAGTCCCAGCTGCGGATATGGGAAAATATATAATGGGAATTTTGATAAGACACTGATAGACGGAAAGGGCGTACTTGCTGAGAGATTGGAAGAAAAGGGCATTACTATTCTGGGAGAATCTAAAATAAAAAGCTATAATTATTAAAAAAATTGTTGACAAACAATATTATACGGCGTATAGTATTGATTAAGCAATAGTAATACATTTGAAATAGTAATGTATAGCAAATAATGTTTTATAACAGAATAAGGAGTGATAGCATGGTATTTAATACAGGTGCAGCTCTTCTGGATGCCATTGTACTGGCAGTTGTATGCAAGGAAGAGGAAGGCACATATGGCTACAAGATCACCCAGGATGTCCGTCAGGCAATTGAAGTGTCAGAGTCCACACTATATCCGGTGTTGCGGCGCCTTCAAAAAGATGACTGTCTGGAAGTATATGATGTGGAGTGCGGGGGAAGAAATCGCAGATATTATAAAATCACAGAACAGGGAATCATCCAGTTGGAATTGTACCGGACAGAATGGAAAAGTTATTCTTCTAAAATTGCAATGTTATTTTCGGGAGGAGAGTCATCATGAGTAGAGAAGAATTTATGAGACAGTTGGAACAGCTGTTAATCGATGTATCAGAAGAAGAGAAAAAGGAAGCGTTAGAATATTACCGTGGTTATTTTGAAGACGCGGGAGAAGAAAACGAGGAACGTATACTGAGAGAACTGGAATCACCGGAGAAGGTGGCACAGATTATCAAAGCGGATCTTGGAATGGGAAAAAACAGGGAAAGTGGAACATATACAGAACGCGGCTATGAGGATGAGCGTTTTGCAGACCGGCAAGAGATGGGATTTCAGAAAGACAAGGCTCAAACGGAAGCCAATAGTGCTCAGACCTGGAAAATCGTTTTGGTTGTAATTGCAGCAGTTCTTACCAGCCCAATCTGGGTTAGTGCAGCAGGGGCACTTTTTGGCGGAGCCTTAGGTATTGCCGGCGGTTTATTAGGACTCCTGATTGCAGGTGTTGCAGTGGCGGGGGCATTCTATATGGCAGGAATTTCAGTGTTTGGCATTGGAGTTGGCCAGCTGGTATTGGGAAATGCAGCTATGGGAGCGGCATTATTAGGATCAGGACTTTTGATACTGTCGCTGGCTATATTATCCACCATTGTCTGTGTATGGATTTATGGAAGTTTTATTCCATGGCTGATAAAGGGAATTATAAAGCTTTGTAAGGGATTATTTTCAGGAAAGGGGAGAGTAGAATGAAAAAATTTACAAAAGGAGCCTTAATTGTAACACTGGTATTTGTAATTCTCGGATGCGTTTTATGTGCAGTAGGTGCTGGAATTGGATTCCGTTATAGCTCTATTCCCCAAATGATACGTGATGGGGGTTTTGAAATAGGAACTAATTTCAAAAATTGGGGTCAAAACTGGAGAAATTGGGATGATGAATTCGATGATTGGGGAGACTGGGATGGTAACTCTAATAGCTGGAGCAATGGAACAACAAAAGAATTTGATTTTTCTCAAGAAGAGTGCAGTAATATAAAGAATCTGAATTTAGATGTGGATTATGGAACTGTACAGATAGAAGAAGCGCAAGAGAATCAGGGAATACATGTAGAAGTAAAGTATCGAAAGTCCAATACCAGACGCAAGATTAATGTTGCCATGGAAGGGGATACTTTAAAAGTAGTAGAAGACAGCAATAAGAAGATAATAAATAACGATAATACAAGAATCACCATTCAGATTCCCGCAGGAATGAATTTTACAGATGTTAATTTATCTAATTCAGCAGGAGAAATTATATTAAACCGTGATATAAGTGCAGAAAATCTTAGTATTACAGTAGGTGCAGGCACATGCGAAACTTATGGAAAACTTACAGCAACTAAGAAGTTATATGCAGAAGCCGGGGTAGGTGAGATTGATTTATCTCAGGTTGAAGCAGGAAAAATGGAATTAAAAACTGGAGTAGGCGAAATCGATGTGGAAAGAGCAGCCGCAGATGAAATGATTTTAAACAGTGGTGTTGGAAGCATTGAGGTAACGGCAGAAGGCACAGAGAGTGATTATAACTATCGCATTTCCTGTGGTGTCGGTGAGGTGGAAATCGGGGAAAGCACTTATAGTGGTCTTGGCTCTACCAAAGAAGTCCGTGGTCAGGGAAATAAAACCATTGATATTGATTGTGGTGTAGGAGAAGTCAGCGTAGAATTTGTAAATTAGAAAGAGGGAAAAATATGGAACCAAAAAGATTATTTAAATCAAGAACAAACAGAGTGTTTTTTGGAGTATGCGGAGGACTGGGAGAATACTTTAACATAGACCCTACAATTATTCGTCTTCTGTTTATATTATTAGGATGTACCACAACCGGAATTATCATATATATTATAGCAGCTATTGTAGTTCCGGAGCGCGTTTAGCCAATTACTTCAATTTGAAACAGAGAATATACTTTGAAAAGAAACTGTCTATGGCAGTTTCTTTTCGTTTTGATTAGGGTGTCAAAAGGTTGATACCTAACGGATTGCTCACGCATCTTCGCTCCGCTTCGGTCGGTGCTAAACGAGTGTCACTGGCACTCAGCACCCTAAAAACATTCGAAATCCGCCCTATTCGGGCTACTTTCTCATGTTTTGCGGGTCCCAAACTCATCCTTTTTCATGCAAGCATGAAAAGTATGACCTTTTGACCCTGGTATCCATTTTATAAGAAAGAGCCAAAATATAAGCGGATTTGTGGTATATTACATTATAGAAAGAAAAATGGAGGCAAAAGTGTGGAACTTCGCGGATTAATCATTTCACTAAAAGAATTGAATATTGTAAAAGAAGAAGATCCGGAACGGTTTGTAATGGAAGATGGACTTACTGAATTGTTAGATGGACTCTATCGATATGGTGTACAGATTATCAATATAGATATGTTTCAGGCCGATACCGGAGAAAAGCTGGGAGTTATTCTGGAACTTCACAGATTAAAAGAAGAGGAATGTCTGATGATTGCAGCTACAGCAGATACCCTTCATATAATAGAAGGAATGGATGTAGCAAGTATCGGATACTTGAATCCGTCATATGGAAAACAGGATTTGTCCCGGGCGGAAATGTTGGTAGAAGGTTTTGAAGAGGTGGATTTTTTCTTTTTGGAACGTGTATATCAGAGAAGGCATGGAATTCCATGGATCGTAATTGAGACAGACCGGTGTTTTCTGCGGGAAATGACCATGGAGGATTTGGGTGAATTATATCATTTGTATGAAGCACCGGAAGTTACCAGATATATGGAAGGATTGTATGAAGACCGGAAAAAAGAGGAAGAATATACCAAAGCATATATTAATAATATGTATCGGTTTTACGGATATGGCATGTGGCTGATAATTGAAAAAGGGACAGGAAATATAATCGGAAGAGCCGGGCTGAACAATGTAGATATTCATGGAGAACCTTCTCTTGAAATGGGATACATGATAGGCAAGTCTTATCAAAGGCAGGGATATGCCGCAGAGGTTTGTGAAGGCATTATTCAATTTGCAAGAGAAGGAACGGAATTCCAGATTCTGAACTGCCTGATTCAGAAAGAAAATAAAAGTTCCATCCATTTGGTGGAGAAATTAGATTTTACCTGGGAAGAAGAATTGGAAATACAATCGAAGAAGATGCAAAGATACACGAAAACGTTGCATTTTTAGACAAAATTACTTATAATAATGGGAAAACCCGTAAATGGAGAAGTGCAGATGGAAGATAAGAACAAAATTCAGTTAGAAGAACAGGAAGAAATTGCAATGCAGACTGAACATATTAAGCCCACCAAAGAGTTTGTTAGTCCGGAGAGTTTGTATGAAGAGCTGATTGCAAGCGTAAAACGGTATCATCCGTCTACGGATATTTCTTTGATTGAAAAAGCGTATAAGGTGGCGGATGCCGCCCATAAGGATCAGGTGCGTAAATCAGGTGAAGCTTATATTATTCATCCTCTTTGTGTTGCAATTATTTTGGCAGAACTGGAACTGGATAAGGAAACCATTGTAGCGGGAATTCTTCATGATGTGGTAGAAGATACGGTGATGACAGAAGAAGAAGTTGCTTCTGAATTCAGTGATGAGGTAGCACTATTGGTAGATGGAGTTA
>CAZUKR010000076.1:0-12749 GCA_964620885.1 uncultured Eubacterium sp. | reverse complement strand
TTTTCTTCAATTTGCTTTTCAATTTTTTCCCCTCCTTCCATAATAATTTTAATAATACTATTAATTGTATTAAAGCCATATCCACATAATATCTCTTGGTCAATTGTGATATGAAACTCTTTTAAAACTTCAAGATATAAGTACGTCATATTTATTGCACTAAATGCAAAATATTTTCCTGTGAGTGGTATGTCAAAATTGGCTTCAATATAATTACTTTTTTGATGTCCTATACGATTAAGTATAGGTATTAACTTATAAACAATATCTTTTCTAGTAATTTGCTTCCTTATATTTTCTGTATACATATTTTATTCCCTCTATATATTATTTCAATAATTTATTCTTTTTTAAATATAATTAACATAATGCTTTTATAGATTCCTCAACTAAATCCTTATATTGAGACTTTATACTTGCATTTATAATATAATAACTAAATTCTTTTTCAAATTCTATTATAAATGCTTCCACATCTTCTCTATTTAAAAAGTACGTTATAATTTCTTTGTCCTCCAATGAACAAGAAAAATCAACAACCATATTGCTCATAACAATTGCATCTATTTCAAGCCCAAACCGATATTTATAATAAGTATTTAGTAATTGCATATCATAATTGTTTATATCCGATACCAAAATGAAATAATCAAAATTTACTGCCTGAGAAACAATATAAGATTGCACACCAAATTCTCCTATGCATTCTTCGGTGTATCGCATCATTTGTTCTGGAAATTCTACAATTATTATTTCTGGATGAAATGAATAATCAACGTACTTCAAAAATCGATTAAAATATAAAACCTTTTCATCTTCACTTAATTCGTTAGTCAAAAATTTTTCAGGATACTTATAGAAACTTTTGCCTAGAAAACACAAATTTTCATTAGCAGAAATAATAGCCACCCTATATCCGATTTTTTTATATCTATTCATTATATTATAAGTCGAATACGTTGTTTCCAATTTATCAATCGTTTTTCCTATTCCCACCAAAATGGCATCTGGCTTATACATTTTTCTTTCTTTATCATAATATCTTTTTTCCCATATATCTGTTTCTTCCTTATATTGCTTAAATTCGACATTGTACATTTGTGCATATTCCACAAAATATTTTTTATCTTCAGCGTTCAGAGGAAATATACAGTAAATATTCTTTCCCTTTTTTATACAACTAGCAATTTTGGACTTTATATCAGAATAAATCAGTTCCACCTTTGAACAGGAAAGAAAAATAATCCAATCTCCCTTTTTGAGTTCATTATAAAAATCACTTGAAATTTTATGCCTTTTTATACTATTTGAAATTATTTCATCTTCTAAAATATTTAAAGTCCACGCTTTAGGTGCAACAACAGACACTATCTCAATATCATTCTTTTGCTCCAAAAGTTGATTATATAATACAATTGATTTTTCTGAAAATGGATATAAAACACACTTTTTCACCTCAAATTCCCCCTACATATTCTTGCTTGTACTCATTAACCAATAAGTACTCTTTCATTTCACGTTCTACAACCTTTAACATATTAGCACATTCGTTCCGCCTCCTTTCTGAGGAAAATCTTCCATTTTCTTCTATTTCCTTAATACATGACTTACAAAATCTATATGCCCAGCAATTTTTGCATTCCTTCTCTGTCAAACGTGAAATATTTATCATTTCCCTTACTTTTTCTATATCAAAACCATCTTTTACTGTTCCTATTTTCATATTTACTGAATTTTCACTGACTTTTTCACATGGATATAAAATACCATCAACATTCACAAATACTTTTTTTCTTCCCGGCACACAAGGACCAGATGGACACCCACAATCAGGTAATTCCATATATACTCTTTTAAATAATTCTCTATTAAAATCCATTAATGCAATTTTATTTAACAATAATGAACTTATTTTGTCTTTATCTATTTCTTCTAAATACCCCAATAATGCGAGAAATTCATGATAAGTATATTGTGATACATATTTATCACTGTACACTACTTTTTCATCGATAAAAGAATCATCATAAACACTGGATCTAATTTGTATATCCTTAAACAATGACTCGCGAGAAATTACATCAATTTCATCAAATTCATTCTGTGGATCCATTACCATGTTAATAGATAATAAACTTGTCCAATCCTGGTTTTTATTTTCAATCATCTTTTTCAAGTTATTATATATATCTTCAAAAGTACCCATACCATTTGCATACCTTCTATGCTGGTCATGTATTCTTCTAGGACCATCAAGACTTATCAATATATTAACATTATTTTCATATAAAAACTCTGCTACTGAAGTGTCTAGCAACGTCCCATTTGTTGTTATCGTATATAATATCTCTTTTCCAACAAAGCTGGCATTTGCATACTTAATTATTTTTTTTATAAGTTCAAATTCTAGTAATGGTTCTCCACCATAAAACCCTATAACTACTCTTTCACTTTTATATGTGTGTTGCACTAAAAAATCAACTGATTTTTTTGCAATATCCCAACTCATTTTTTTTGATGAATGACTTCTATTCGACTTATTTTCTACATTTGAATATGGGCAGTATTCACATCTTAAATTGCATTGTTGAGTGATCTGCAAAGTCATCTGAGACATTGTATTATTTAATATCTCTTGCAAATTCAAACTATTTGGATGCTCCAATTTTTTTACTCTTTTTTCCAGCATAAGACCCATCGAATTAAACTCATCTATCATAGTTTCTAATTCGTTATCCAAATTTTCTAATTTTAATTTTTTAAAGATTTTTTCTTCTATACAATTAAATGTATTTGTATTAACGTCATAAAAATATTTGCTATTGGGAGTCTCTAACAGTTTAATAAAAGGTTTCCTCAATCTACATTCACTCCAATCAATTATTATAATCTTATCGACATATTACTCTCTACATCATGAACAGCACTTGTATTAATATAATGAAAAATATCCAAACAAATATTCATTATTACACCTTCATAATTTACTTACAAGTAATACATCCTTCTTTTATTCCTTGTCTTTTATTTCTTACAATAGAATACAATAAAGATTTCGTCGAATTTTGTCATAATTTCACAGTTATTGTCCAGTATATCAAATAATTAAAAAATCAGGATGCACAGAACCACAACTGGTACAAAAATACCATTATTCTCATATCAGAAATATGATTCAGAGAAATACACTCTTAGATTATGCTGTTGGCATTCTATAAGTTTGTCATAGTCTACCATACGTAGAAAAGTAGAAGAACAGGCTACGATACAAAGTCCAAAAAAGAAGGAAATCGCACTTTCGGAAGCGGAACGGAGAAGCATGGAAAAAACAGCGTTGAATGAGAAAAAGGTATCCTCTCTCATATGGATACTTGTCACATGTACTGGACTGCGCAGTGGCGAAGTAACCGCACTTACCTGGAAGGATGTTGATTTTGAAGAATGTATGCTGTATATTTCCAAAACTGTGTGCAAGTATTACAAGCGTGACCGCCAGGGAAGAAGAATCAAACAGGTGTATGATATCGGAGAAACTAAAACAGCGCATGGCACTAGGGAAATCCCTTTGACCGAACGGGCATTATCCGTTCTGGAATGCTTAAAAGAACTGCACGTGAAAAATGGATGGTATAAACCGGAACAACTGCTTTGCTATGATGGCAGGGAGTACGTTGCAAGACCTTCTAAGCTTGAAAAGGATTTAAAAGCACTCTGTGAACGCGCAGGAGTTCCGTCTGGCAGAATCCATCCCCATCTGCTCCGCAAGACAGTTGCAACGGTACTACACGAAGCAGGAATGAGTACGAGGGATATTGCTGACCTGTTGGGACATTCTGATATTTCAACTACGGAACAATGCTATATCATTTCAACAGAAGCAGAAAAGAAACGAAAAAAAATGGCGGCAGTTTTGCAAAAACCACCGTCATTTTTATATGCATGACCATTTTATTACCTATGATTCAATACAAAAGCTATGACAACAAAAAATACAGTTTGACAACAAAAAATACAGTTTGACAACAAATTTCGTTGTTGCCAGAAATAGCAAAATCCCCTGTAAACACAAGGGATTCTACTAAATCATATAGAGCGATAGACGGGGCTCGAACCCTTGTGGAAAAATCGCTCTAACCATTGAAAAGAAAGGAGATTCAGAGGATTTAAGTTTTCTTTGACAGCAGGTTTTTGACAGCAAATCTGACAGCAATCCGCTACTAAAAAACATATAAATAAGAAGCCTGTCACCCCTTTACCGAATGGCACTTGCAAAGCAAGTGGGGGTTTATAGGCTGGTGTTCATTATACTTTTTCCCCATACTCTGGTCAGGCTGATTCGCATACTATGAGAATCAGCGTTGATTATCGTTTTCGCCTTTCCATTTCATTCTTTGTTACCTTTTTAACTTTTTTGCAATTTCAATTAGCATCTGAACAGTATCACTATCCAAATCCTTAGAACATTCTATCAGTTCATTTATCTTATCCGGACAATTTGTATCTGTGTCAAAAAATTCTTCAAATGTTACTTCCAAATATTCACATATTTCAAACAAACCATCAATAGACGGCTTTGCATTCTTATTCTCTATCTTGTTAATATAGGACGCGTTATGTGCAAGTTCACGGCTCATTGTCTGTGCCGATATGTTTTTCGCTTCCCTTAAAATGCGAATTCTATCCGCTATGAAATCCGTTAACCAGTCCAGTGTAAATTCTTCGTTTTTCATTTAATCACTCCTGCAACTCATTATAAGCTATTTTGTATTTACACCACCTTCATACAATGCTCTTTTTTTATTGATTTATAGCTTTAAATGATTTATAATGATAAAAACACAGCTTTAAATGATTTGTTCCAAAAAATTGTTCTGTGAAAAGTACCTATGTCTATATTATTTGGGAGGTAACGTATTATTATGAATTTAAAAAGATTTACGGCAATACTATTAGAGAGCATATCTAATTCTGATATTGCACCAGTAAACATTGAGCGATATCAAACAGATAACCACTCCTTTTGTGTGACCACTGACGATGAGCAGATATTTCTTGTAAAAGTGGGTGAAATTCATCAGCAGGACATGATTATCAATGAAAAAAGTCTTAATCTCAATGTTACTGCTCAACTTGGCATTGAAACAAGAGATGACTTTTTGGAAACTATTGATGCTATGGTACAGAAAAACCCATTACTAATGAATCTTTTATTCAGCACATGGAAGTTAAGGGAATTGAACTTAATATCAGATTCAGACCTGGATAGAATTCAAAAAGGACTTGAAAAAAACAAAGATAGCATATTTATTGATTTTATTCAGCAACAGGAAATGATGGACAAATAGTGACATATTAAAATACGAGTGAAAAACCTATGGATGAAGGACTTTTCTCTCGTATTTATTATAGATTACTTATTCATTTTTTTCGCAATATCTATTAGAAGCTGTAATGAATCTGTTTCCAGATTTTGAGTGTTTTCTACTAGTTCCTTCACCTTTTCTGGATGCTTTGCATCAAAATCAAAAAATTCATCAAAATTAACACCAAGGTAATCACATATATTATAAAGACCTTCAATTGATGGTTTTGCTGTCTTGTTTTCTATCTTGTTAATATACGAAACATTCTGCCCGAGTTCCACGCTCATAGTCTGTGCGGAAACTTCTTTTGCTTCTCTTAATATTCGGATTCGATTGGCAATAAATTCAATCGCCCATTCTAATGTAAATTCTTCATTCTGCATGCCCTCACCACCTAGATATCATTATAAGCTATACATATTAAAATACCCCTGCACCTAATGAAGTGTTTTTTTGGGTTTTATTCATTTAATGCATTATAATTATTTTTTTATAGCTTTTTATGATGTAGTTAAGAAAGAATAAGTATGAGTGATGACAAGATTTTTAATAAAGCAGGATTTCAATATGCCTAAGATTTATACTAGCATTGCACAAAATAGTATGTAACAACCTTACCTGGAATTTTTGCTGACTCTAATATGGTTACCTTTGTTTTTAATTTCATTTGTAATACATTTTTATTCTTTTAGTGACTTCCAAATACTGTAAATTGTACTTTATCAAGAGAAATCATTGAATTAATACGGAATTTCCTTCCGTAAAGGTCTTTCTTCATTTCGAGTAAAAGTTTTCCGTATAACTCTTCTTGAGTTTTTTTACTATTTAGAAAGAATATATCTAAGTATTCATTTAATGCTGTTTGCACATTCTTGTTTCCCACAAGGTAAATGGTCTGGATTCTTACAGATAATTCTGCTTCAATTTCCTTTCTTTCATTTTCAGTAGCAAGTTTATCTTTTGTTAGAAAAGTCAAAAAGTCTATATACTGTTTTTCTTTTATCTTTCTTAATTCAATCTTTTGCTCATGTCTTTTAGTAAGTGCTACTGTCAATATAGATGCTAAAGCACCTATAACTGCAACAACAACTGTATAGAAAGCCGTTAAGATCGCTGTATCCATAAAATCACCTTCCTTAAATAAATTCTTGTTCTTCATTTGATAATATCAGTGCATAATCCCTATCTTGCAATTTCATTTATATCCCTCCAAACAGTCTGTTTTTCCATTTTAATACAATAATATTTATCTTACAACTATTCCAATTTAATCGTCCCCTATATCCTCTTTTACTGCAAACGAATAAAACCATTGTCTACAGATAACTGTGACTGATATTGCGTTATTTTAATAAAATTATCTATATGTTTCACTTGTTCATCCTCCGGTGACAGATGGGACAAATAACATTTCTTTGCTTTCTCGAAATAACTTCTTGCCTTTATTGGTGATATGCGGTTCATAACCGTTCCCAATGCCTTGTAAATCTCTGCCATTGTAGTATCAAAATAAGGTTCATTTTCATATGTCTTTTCCAATTTCTTTAACATATTTACCGCCTTTGTCGGCTTTCCTTTCATTGTCAGCAACAAAGCCCGGTGTATTGTCTGCGTTATGGCATCCTGATTAAATGGCAGATTGTACCTCTCCAGAATTCGCCTTGATTCTTCTGCCAAATCCCAGCTTTTTTCCACATCACCCAATCCCGAACAGGCAATAGACAAATTATGATAGAGATTATTCTGAATATCGGCGTATGTATTATTCACAACCCCCAACGTATCAAGTGCTTCTTCAAAATATGTTTTCGCATCAGAATATTTGCATTTATTCAGTTCTATGTCCCCCCGATACAGCAGATAAACCGCCCGTTCTCTTTTATGTTCATCATCCATAGGAATGTTTTCTTTCATAACTTCAAGAATCCGTTCCATTGTATCCATACGTCTGTATTTGTCCAGATAAGCCAATGTTCTATCTATGAACAAATAAGCAGAGTTAGTATCATCTATTTCAACATAACGGAAAATCATTTCAATTGTGTTCAGTACATCATAATAATACCTCATATCTAATCCATACGAATTGCAATTTTGGAAAATTCCGCTTAAAAATATGCCACATTTACTTATAGATGGTTTCTGGAAGCCTGCAATCACTTCCCGAAGGAACGGATGCATGGCAATCCGGCATTTTTCCATATCCTCCTGTATCCAGCCAAACTCAATCAGTTCATTTACACCGTTGAAATCTTCCAATCTCATCCAATGGTGGAATAACCCCTTTTCAATTCCTTTGTCCGGTGTAAGTACCATATTCAAAAGTATAAGCCTGTTCTCGCCGGACAGTTCCTGTAAACGGAACAACGTCTGTAAGTGTCCATATAACCGTTCTGTTTTTGTCCTGGAATCCTTTGTCACCTTCACTTTATTGGGATTTGATAACACAATCCCTTCCCTGCGTAGGGCAGATAGCAATTCCTTTGGTTCTATCCCAGATGCTGCCAGGGTTTTAGCCGCCATTTCCACCGTTAACGTATGCCGATATACTTCCTCTATGATATTAACAGCCACAGAAGGATTGTTCCGGCTCACAGGCGCATAAGTATAGAATAGTTCCAGCAACTCTTCTATATCTGGGATTTCCTCTACCAGATAGGAATCAACCTCTTCTATATGACTTCTGGTAGTCACAAGAAGGGTAAACGGCATGGAAAGGAATTCATGGAATAACTCTTCCTGTTCCGGCAATGTATCAAAATTATCCAGAATCACCAGCACATTATCTGGTAGCTGTTTGAAAAACCGATAGTGATTGCGAAATAGAGTATTATCTGACATGTCCAGGGTATCATCCACAAATTCCAGTTCTGTTATTGTTCTTTGCAGACTTTCCGTATATCTCATAAATATTACATGTTCATACTCATTTTTATAACGTTTCCCGTACTGCTTCGCCAGTTCTGACTTCCCAATACCGCCAATTCCCTCCAGGAACAAACAGGATGTTTCTTTCAGCCGTTCCTCCACTGCTGTCAAATCCTTTTCCCTGCCTAGAAATACCTTACTCACAGATGGAAAACGGTAATCTAATAGGTAATCAGACAAGACAAAGCTTTTCTTCCTGGAGGAATTTTCTGCTTTCTCCTCTCTGGAAATAAAGTTTCTGGTAAAACCAAATATAAGGCAGTCTGTCACAAACTGTTCTGTGGAATTATCCCCTGGGGATAGTTCCTTCTTTTTCACCATTGAAATGGTAATATCATCCCACAAAAGCTTCTCCAGCTGTTCACGGATATAGGCAGGGTCTAGGATATCTTCAAGAACCTTTGCAACCCCTTCCAACAGATAATGTTGATTCTCCGTGTGCTGGTACACTGCAATGATATCCTTCACCACATTTCTATACCCGTTTATTGTCCGGCTGATAATTCCATCATCCGGTTCAACAATCATGATGTCCGACTGTGTAAATGCATAGTCAAACAAGGTCAGATAATATTCCGTATTGGATAAGCAATCTGACTTCCTGTTTTCCAATATGATTTTTGATATGGACGCAAAATCCAGCCTTTCCCTCATTCAATCCCCTTCTTTCCATTTCTGAATCCAAAATTTTGACAACTTCATGACAAATCCATGACATTCTTTTTCCTGCTCTTATTTCGTATCATATGACTATGGAACTAGCCTTGTTGGTGTTTGTAAAATTTTCTTGCAAATATTATAACACAAACATTAGTTCGATTCAAGCTTGAGAGACTTTTTTAGGAAGGAAGGTGATAAGAGTTTGATATATCTGCCAGCCAGTCCGCCAAGCGGCGTGCAGAGCGTAAGCCGCGTAACGCGGACGGATGTGGCAGGAGCGGCAGCGACGCCACATCTTAAGCCCCTGGTATCTAACAGAGGGGCACAAATAGATAAAAACTACAAGTAAAGGTAGAAACCCTTCCCTGATACCAAGGGATTGAAATTCCAAAGACATATGTGACAAAAAAAGAAAATGTCACACTACAAAAATAAGAAAGAGAATGAGGAAAAGACATGGAAAATTGGATAAAAGAATTCCGAAAAGAACGGATGGTAAATGATGTCTCACAGGAAGAATTGGGAGCCTATGCAGGCATTTCAAGGGAATACCTCTGCCGGATAGAACAGGGAAAGGTTCCAGTGAATGGAGACCTGAAAGAAAAGCTTCAAAATGCATTGGATAAATTAAAGCCGGATGCAGAATTGTTCCTTCTGATTGATTATGTAAGGATACGTTTCCCATCCACTGATGTACGGCATGTGATTGAAGATATCATGCGCCTGAGAATGATAATCATGGGACATGAAGACTATGGATTCTACTCCTACCCAGAACACTATTACTTTGGAGATATCTATGTCATGGCATCCCCAAAAGAAGAGCAGGGAATTCTGCTGGAACTAAAAGGAAAAGGATGCCGACAGTTTGAAAGCTATCTCCTGGCACAGGGACGGGACTGGTATGATTTTTTCCATGAATGCTTACGAGAAAACGGCATTATGAAACGTTTGGATTTGGCTGTCAATGACAGAGCCGGACTACTGGATATACCGGAACTGATAGATAAATGCAAAGACGGCAAATGTATCTCCGTATTCAGGGGCTTTGAAGATTACGGGAGCGGCGAACTGATACCCACCAGAGACCAGCATAAAGCACAAATGGGAAAAACGCTGTATCTGGGCTCCAAGCAGAGCGAAGTATATTTCTGTATTTACGAAAAAGCCTATGAACAGTATGTAAAGAGGGGTATCCCAATGGAAGAAGCCGACATAAAGAACCGCTTTGAAATACGGCTAAAAAATGAAAGGGCAACCCAGGCAGTCCATGATTTGCTGACTTATCAGGATGCGGAACACACCGCCTTTTCCATCATTAACCGCTATGTCCGTTTTGTGGATGCCAAACCAGATACCGACAGATATGAATGGAAAGATAACATCAAATGGGCGTATTTCATGGGAGAACACCGGTCAGCCTTAAAGCTGACAACCAGACCGGAGCCCTACACCTTTGAACGCTCCCTGAACTGGCTCCATCATCAGGTGGCACAGACATTAAAGACAGCTGTTGAATTAGACAACCTAGTGGGAACAAAAGTGATTGAAAACATGATAGAAAACACAACACTGAATGAGAAATACCAGAAGATTTTGGAACAGCAGACCGCGTCCATAGAGGATATCATCAAAAGGTAATTAAGAATTGAAACATTAGGAGAAAGGAGGGCATAGCATTGACAGAACAGGAATGGTTGCAGATTGGACTTGAGAAAGGTATAATCGAATCAGAAAACTTAATATCTTCTGGAAACAAGAACGATATGAGCAAGAACCTTGAAAATAAGAATAAAATGCTAAAAAGAACCATTATGGAACGAAAAGATGGACGCTTTATGTGCTATGCCCGCCTTGAATCCGGCAGGAAAGCTGTCTATGGCAAGACACCGGAAGAAGCATTGGAAAAGGCTATGCAGAGGGAATGTGAGGAAACGGAACAGCTTTCCGGCGAGATAAGATACTCTTTTGAAAGCTATTACAAGAAGTGGTTCCTTGCTAAAATGAATACCAACGTCAGACCACAGACCATAGACCGCATTGAAAATACCTACAATAAGTATTATGCATCGGCATTTAGCCAGACCGATATCCGCAGGCTGGAGGAATCCACCATCATTCCATTTCTGGTAGACTGTATCCACACTTCTGATAAAGGATATATGACCAGAAAGGAATTTATAAAGGTAATGCAGATTATGCGTGAAACCTATCACACCTACCATGATGAATGCATACTTTCCCACAAGACAGCACCTAACGTCTTGGCATGGGACACCATCCGAAGAAAAGTAGAAGAACAGGCAGTCATACAAAGTCCAAAGAAAAAGGAAATCGCACTTTCGGAAATGGAACGGAAAAGTATGGAAGAAACTGCATTGTGTGAGAAAACCGTTTCTTCCCTCATATGGATTCTGGTCACATGTACCGGGCTTCGCAGTGGAGAGGTAACAGCACTTACTTGGAAGGATGTTAATTTTGAAGAATCTCTGCTTTCCATCTCAAAAACTGTCTGCAAGTATTATAAGCGCAACAGTCAGGGAGAAAGAATCAAACAAGTATATGATATCGGTGAGACTAAGACAGCGCATGGAACAAGAGAAGTTCCACTGACCGAACGGGCTTTATCTGTACTAAAATACTTAAAGGAACTACATGAGAGAAACGGATGGTACAAACCGGAGCAACTGCTTTGCTATGATGGAAAAGAATATATTGCCAGACCGTGTAAGCTTGCTAAGGATTTAAAATCGCTCTGTGAAAGAGCTGGTGTCCCATCCGGCAGAATCCATCCTCATTTGCTCCGCAAAACGGTTGCAACGGTACTCCATGAAGCTGGAATGAGTACAAGAGATATTGCTGATATCCTAGGTCACTCCGATATCTCAACCACAGAGCAATGTTACATCATCTCATCCGAAGCAGAACAGAAACGAAAAAAAATGGCGGCAGTCTTATAAAAAACTATCGTCATTTTTGTATACAGTACTATTTTATTACTACTATTTTGTTGAAAAATCTTTGACAGCAAAAAGTTCAGTTTGACAGCAAAAAAAGTTGCTGTCAGAAATAGCAAAATCCCCTGTAAACACAAGGGATTCTACTAAATCATATAGAGCGATAGACGGGGCTCGAACCCGCGGTCTCGACCTTGGCAAGGTCGCGCGTTACCAACTACGCCACTATCGCATATTCTTTTTATGACACAATTAGGATGTTACTATAATTTTTCCTCACTGTCAATAGTATATTTCCGCTTCTTTTTTCATATAGTAAATCAAACAGATTCTTAGGAGGACTCCTGTGAGTTCAAAAACCAAAATTGTTGTTCTGCATCTAAAAGAACTGGTTTATACAGCCATTTTTGCCGTACTTGGAATTCTATTGATTTTACTGTTAATTTTTATGTTCCTGCCAGATGATAAAGCAGACGGTCAAACAGATGAAACCATGCAGTATGTAGCGGGGGTATACACATCCTCCATACAACTAAACGACAATGCTATTGATGTAGAAGTGGTTGTAGATGCCAACCGCATTAATTCTATCTCTCTGATAAACCTGGATGACACAACAGCAGCTATGTATCCTTTGATGCAGCCTACCTTAGATAACCTTACACAGCAGATTTATGAAAAACAGTCTCTGGAAGATATCTCTTATGGAGATGATACGCAATACACTTCCACTGTTCTGCTGAATGCCATTCATACTGCTTTGGAGAAAGCTTCCTACATACCTGAATAAAGAAGGGGCTGTCGCTTTAACGATTGAAAAATCGTGAAGCGACAGCTACTT
>CAZUKR010000075.1:0-12817 GCA_964620885.1 uncultured Eubacterium sp. | reverse complement strand
CCTGCAAACCCGTATGAATGCTGGATTTGTAGGCTCTTGTGTATTATTCAAACTCTATCGTTCCAGGTGGCTTCCCAGTGCAGTCATACAGTACCCTGTTGACTCCCTTCACCTCATTCACAATTCGGTTCGTTACTTTTCCAAGTACTTCCCATGGAACCTGTGCAGCATCTGCTGTCATAAAATCAGATGTATTTACCGCTCTCAATGCAATGGCATAGTCATAGGTTCTAAAATCTCCCATAACACCTACAGAACGCATATTGGTCAGTGCTGCAAAGTACTGTCCCAATCCTTTGTCCAATCCTGCTTTTGCAATTTCTTCTCGGTAGATGTAATCTGCCTCCTGTACCATCTTTACCTTTTCCTCGGTTACTTCTCCAATGATACGGATACCAAGTCCCGGACCTGGGAACGGCTGACGGAATACAAGATAGTCCGGAATTCCAAGCTCTAAGCCTGCTTTTCTTACCTCATCCTTAAACAGCATACGGAGAGGCTCGATGATTTCCTTAAAATCAACTACATCAGGAAGTCCTCCAACATTGTGGTGAGACTTAATAACTGCTGATTTTCCAAGACCGGATTCAATTACGTCCGGATATATGGTTCCCTGAACCAGATAGTCCACACTTCCGATTTTCTTTGCTTCTTCCTCGAATACACGAATGAATTCCGCACCGATAATCTTACGTTTCTCTTCCGGTTCTGTTACACCCTTCAATTTATCATAATATCGCTGCTGAGCATTGACACGAATAAAGTTCAGTTCATAAGAACCATTTGGACCAAATACTGCTTCCACCTCATCTCCCTCGTTTTTACGAAGCAGACCGTGATCTACGAATACACAGGTAAGCTGTTTACCAATTGCCTTAGAAAGCATAACTGCTGCAACAGAAGAATCTACTCCACCGGATAAAGCACAAAGTACCTTGCCTGTTCCGATTTTCTCCCGAAGATTTTGGATTGTGGTTTCTACAAAAGAACCCATTTTCCAGTCACCGGTACATCCGCATATCTTGTAGACGAAATTTTCAAGCATTTTAATTCCTTCTTCAGTATGCAGCACCTCCGGATGAAACTGGGTAGCATATAACTTTCGCTCCGGACATGCCATAGCTGCAACCGGGCAGACTGCTGTATGTGCAGTTACCTTAAATCCTTCTGGAGCCTTTTCAATATAATCTGTATGACTCATCCAGCAAGCGGTTTTAGAAGATACTCCTTCAAAAAGTACATCCGTGTTGTCTACCTCTACACTCGCATGACCATACTCACTGACAGGTGCTGTTTGTACAACTCCTCCCAACGTGTGTGCCATCAACTGGGAACCATAGCAAATTCCAAGAATTGGGATTCCCAATTCAAAAATTTCTTTCTCATAATGAGGAGATGTTTCATCATAAACACTATTTGGTCCGCCGGTAAAAATAATTCCCTTTGGATTCAGCGCTTTAATTTCATCCAGACTCATAGTATACGGTTTCACTTCGCAGAAAACATCACATTCACGCACACGTCGTGCAATCAGCTGATTGTACTGTCCGCCAAAGTCAAGAACCATTACAGTCTCTTTATTCAAAGTTTTTTCCTCCTGTATCTAATCTCACATATCTTTTACCTATTATATAGGAGGAATCCCGCATTTACAAGGGAAAATCTCACAAATTCCAACTTTTGTCATTTCATATGAACTATTTTTTTCGGAAAGATTTCCCTTTGTACACTTTCCCTTATTCAATAACTTGAAATAACCTTTTGGAAAAGAATGCAATTATTCCACAAACCAGCATAGCGCCTACAAATAGCCATGCTGTGTACCCTGCCAGATTCTCAAACAGAATACCATACATAGCCTGCCCTAAAGGCTGTGCAACCATACAAATGCACATGGTGAAAGACATGATTTTCCCCACCAGATGAGCAGGTGTCACCTTCTGAACATATGACATCATCTGGATGGAAAAGGCAGACGATGCTGCCATCATAATAAAGCAGCTTGCCACAATTACTCCATAAGCGGCCAATGTTGGAACAGAAAAACCCAGTACAATTCCAATTGGCAGGAGGCAGATAGAGCAGATTAGCAGAAATCGGTGTGCATTCTTTATTTTCATTTTTTTCCCAAAAACCCCTGCAATAATTCCCCCCGCAAGACCTCCTGCCGCCAATACTCCCTGGGCATACCCATAGAAACGATTGGCGTCCGACTCAGCAAATCCCAAAAGCCGGGTTACAATAACGGGCAGTCCAATAATAATCAGGGCTGAAAGAAACAGGTTGATGCCTGCAATCAGCAAAGCCGCCTTCCCGATAATTGGTTTTTCCTCTTTCATAAACTGAACACTCTCTTTCATATCATGAGATACAATAGAAAGCATGGATTCCTCCGCTTTCTGTTTCTCAAATGGAATATGAATGAAAATCTCCATAGTGGCAGAAAAGAAAAAGCATGCAATACTGATAAAAAGAATTGGCATAATACCTGCAAATCCAAATACCGCTCCTCCGATGACAGGGCCAATTAACCCTGCCAGGGAATTTACAAGATTAACAACTGCATTGGCAGGCATCAGATTTTCCTCTGCTACCAGTGCCGGAATACTTGCCTGAACTGCCGGCTGATAGGTTCCCTGAATTCCATATAATAAAATCAATACCACCAGAAGCAGGACTACTAGATTTACTTTCCCCAGCAATATGGTTAGTATAAAAATAAGCAGTGCTGTAATGTAGTCCAGAATCACCATAATATTTCGCTTGTTTATCCGATCTGCCAGAATTCCCCCTATGGGTGACAGCAGAATTATTGGAATAAAAGAACAGGCTGAAACGACTCCAAACAATGCCGGTGACTTTGTTTCATTCAATAGATACAGGGGCAATGCAAACCGCAGAATACCATTGCCGAACAGAGAGATAATCTGCCCTATTATAACCAGAATAAAATCCCTTTGAAATACTTTTTTTGAATTCATATTTTTCCTCCTTCGAAGCCAATACCTACCGTCGGTATGTATTGGCTTAAAATAATACTACCCACCCGGGTAGATTATTTCTGTGCAATTTCTCTTAACATTTCCATCCGATCTTCCACTTCTTCATCCATCACTGAAATTCCCATGGATTCTGTCATAAACTTAAAAAACTTGATTTTCGATGTAATCTCTTCTTTTGTCATGGTATATACCAGAGGATTCATCCAGATATTACTCATGAGTATCAAGATTTCCGCCAGCTCTTTGTGATACTCTGTCTGGATCGAACCGTCTTCTACCCCTTGACGTATCACAGGTTCCACATAATCCGGAACTACCTCCTCAACTATACTGCTCATCTGCATTGCCAGCAGCTTCGGATTATCAATGAGATTTGGTGAAGATGCAAACATCTGGACGTTTCTGGAATCCAAAAGAGAGGATGCAAACATTTTCTTCAACTTCTCCAGTCCATTCAAGTTCCTGTCATCCCGGATTGCCGACATCACTATTTCCACATCTTCTCCCAAACGCTCATATATTCCAATCAGAATACTTTCCTTTGACTTAAAATGATGGTAAATAGCCCCTTTACTCAGACCTCCCAGATGATCAATAATGTCCTGTATAGATGTTTCGTCATATCCCTTTTCCAGAAAAAGCTTTGCTGAAACATCTAATATCCGGCTTACTGTTTCCTCTGGATATTTATTCCTTGCCATAAACATTCACCTCTACACTATACATACTAACGGTATGTATAGTGTACATAAATTTACTTTTCTTGTCAATTGTTTTTTATAAAAAACTATTTTCCTTCCCGTCTGCTGTTTCGATACTGCACAGGTGTCATTCCATATTTTTTCTTAAACAGTCGGTTAAAGTGCTCTACATTCTGGTATCCCACGCTGTCTGCAATATTTTCCACTGTCATACTTGTGTTCTTTAAAAGTGTACGTGCTTTTTTCATACGGACCGATTTTACAATCTCTCCAAAGGTTTTTCCTGACTTTTCTTTAATATATTTGGACAGATATGGTTTGGACAAATGCATCTGCTCTGTCAGTTCTTCTAAGGTCACCGTCAGATAATTCTCCTGAATATAATTCATAATCTCATTCAAACGCTCATCCCGGCACTGTTCCAGCTGTTTAACAGCATCCAGTTTGTTGACTGCCACGCAAAGTGCTGCAACCGAAGATTTGATAATATCTTCATCCATTCCTACGCCCCAGTATATTTTTTTATTACAGCAGATTCCTACATAGGTCACTGCTTTGGCAGAGGAACCTGTGGACATAGAGTGTTCCTCATATACTGATAATTCGTAACTTACATTAAAATACTGTTTCAATGCATTGCTCACTGCATCCAGGCGTCCATTTCCATTTCCTGCCACGTTTCGCATCTGACCGCCATGGGAAATAACTGCTTCCGCTACAATTCCATCACTTTGCTTAAAATGACATTCTGCAATCTGAAAATACGGTGTATTATCTACATAATGCTCCTCAAAAATCTGGTACACCAGCTTTGGGGACAATTCCATGTGGTGTCTGTCAGAAACACCTTTTACTGTATACCCAACTTCTTCCCGCATTTTTTCTGGAAGAGTCATACCGTAATTTTGCTTCAATATATAGGCAACGCCGCCTTTTCCCGACTGGCTGTTGATACGAATCACATCCGAATCATAGGTGCGGCCTACATCTTTTGGGTCAATGGGAAGATAGGGTACGGACCACTCCCCCTCGGGATTCTTTTCACGGCAAACCATTCCTTTGGCAATGGCATCCTGATGTGAACCTGAAAATGCAGTAAATACTAATTCTCCTGCATATGGCTGGCGTGGAGATACCTCCATTCTGGTACATCTTTCATAAATTGCCACAATCTCTGACATATCACTGAAATCAAGCTTTGGGTCTACTCCGTGAGAAAACATATTCATAGCAAGTGTTACAATATCCACATTTCCGGTACGTTCCCCATTTCCAAACAAGGTTCCTTCAATACGATCTGCACCTGCCAATATGCCAAACTCTGCATCACAGATTCCTACACCTCTATCATTATGAGGATGAAGAGAAATCACTACATTCTCACGATACTTCATGTTTTTACTCATATATTCTACCTGTCCTGCAAAAACATGAGGCATTGCATTTTCTACCGTAGTTGGAAGATTGATAATAGCCTTTTTCTCCGGTGTGGGCTGCCATACATCTAATACTGCATTACAGACATCCAATGCGTAGTCTATTTCTGTTCCAGAGAAACTTTCAGGACTATATTCAAAGGTAAAGTTTCCTTCTGTCTCGTCTGCCAATTCTTTCAGAAGCATAGCTCCATCAACTGCAATTTTCTTAATTTCTTCCTTGCTTTTTTTAAATACCTGCTCCCGCTGTGCCAACGAGGTGGAATTATAAAGGTGAATCACTGCATGAGGCGCTCCTTTTACTGCTTCAAAGGTTTTACGGATAATATGTTCTCTTGCCTGTGTAAGTACCTGAACAGTAACATCCTCTGGTATCATATTTCGCTCTATTAAAGTACGCATAAAATTGTATTCTGTATCGGAAGCTGCCGGAAACCCTACTTCAATTTCCTTAAATCCCACATCTACCAAAAGCTGGAAAAATTCCAATTTTTCTTCCAGACTCATAGGCTCAATCAACGCCTGATTCCCATCTCGCAAATCTACACTGCACCATATGGGTGCTTCTGTAATATACTCCTTTTTCACCCAGTCATAGGTTACTTCTGGCGGCATAAAATACTGTCTTTCGTATTTTTCATGATTTTTCATAGTTAATTCCTCCAATTTTATGTGTAAAAGTAATTGTAATATTTCAGTGTAACAAGATTATTTCTATAAATATACAAAGTGTCTTCGACACTCCCATCTTCCCTGCCCTCAATCTTGAGGGAGAAGGCGCTTTGCTGCGCCGCGCGCTGTCGCTTCTGCGACTACTTCCTTTGGCGCGCGTGTGCATCCGGCGCGGAGCGTTTTAATTTATAAGAAAATATATACTTTACACTTTATCGTAACAAGGTCTTTCTTATAAATTAAAAAATCTTCCGTTTCTACTATCCATACGGATAATAGAGACGAAAGATAATAAAATCCTACGCGGTACCACTCTATTTCATGTTCTACATGCACTCATCAGCACTTCCATGCTTATCTCTATAACGGGAGAACCCGTCTCAGCCTACTATGTACTTCAGCCGGAAGCTCCAAGGCCAGTTCACTGCATCGTCCCTGCTGTCTCTCACCAACGACAGCTCTCTGAAAGTTCCTTTACAGCTACTATTCCTTTTCTTTGCTTTTCATGGGTTTTATAATAACATACATCTTTTATTCTGTAAAGTGATAATTTTAATCAATTTTATTGATGTATATTATCTTTTAGCAGGGATTGTGAATTTTCACCTAATTCTTCCGCTGCAATGAAGATATTTTTCCCTAGTAGCAAGTCCTCCACGAATATGACGCTCCTGTTTATTAACGTCCAGTACTTTTCGCGCTTCTTTTGCAAGGGCAGGGTTAATCTGTACAAGACGTTCTGTCACGTCTTTATGTACAGTACTCTTACTAATTCCAAACTTCTTGGCAGTCTGCCGCACTGTTGCATTTTCCTCAATTATATAATTGGCGATATTGATCGCTCGCTCCTCTATGTATCCTTTCAAAAGAATCCCTCATATATTGTTTTTTATAATGTATGAAGAATGTATCTTTATTATACCTTTATTGTCTGCTGCTTTTTTTCTTTGGACTTTTCCCTACAGCTTTATCTTGGCAAAGGCATCCGCAAAGGCATTGTTTACCGGCTCCTGCGCCTCTTTCTTCATCTTATTCATATATTTGGAAACGTCCTTTTTAGACACTCCGCCGCCACTTTCCTTCTTCCTCTTTTCAAAGGCAGACATCTTCTCCCGATGCCCACATACACAGGTGAACCGTTTGTTTTCCCCTTCCCCAATAAGCTCCATTTTCTTATGGCACTGTGGGCAGCGGGCATTGGTGGTTCTGGACAATGTCTTGCGGTAACCGCAGTCTCTGTCCTGACATACCAGCATACGTCCATTTTTGTGATTTACCTCAAGAAGAAGCTTGCCGCACTCCGGACACTTCTTGCCGGTAAGATTATCATGACGATAGGTCATAGAAGATGCCGTAATATCCTTTACAATGTCTACGGTATAATTTCGGATTTCGGCCTCAAAGTCTTTCTTTTTCCCTGTTCCCTTTGCAATATCCGCCAGTTCCTGTTCCCATCTACCTGTCAATTCCGGTGAGGTCAGCCCCTGGGGTGCTAATTCCAGCACCTGTCTTCCTTTGGAAGTCAGATGGATATACTGCTCTCTTCTTTCAATCATAAAGCTGTTAAACAGTTTTTCAATAATATCGGCCCGGGTAGCAACTGTTCCAAGACCTCCGGTTTCTCCCAATGTCTTTTTCAAATCCTGATCTGCATGTTCCATATATTTTACTGGATTTTCCATAGAAGCCAGTAATGTTGCTTCTGTAAAAGGAACAGGAGGTTTTGTCTTTCCTTCTGTTATTTTCCCTTCTATAAAAGCAATCTGCTGTCCTTGGGTAAATTCCGGAATACTTCCCCTGTTTTCCTCTTCCTCTGGCTCTTCCTGAAGCATATTAACTTCCTGCCAGCCGGGTTCTTCCATGACCTTTCCTTTTATAGTAAAATGCTCTCCTTCACAGATTGCAGTTACCTCTGTCTGTTGATATTGGCAAGGTGGAAGCAGCATCGCAAGAAATCTCGATACTACAAGCTCATATATTTTGCGTTCTCCATATTCCAGTTCATTCATGGCAATTCCCTGTTCCGTAGGAATGATGGCATGATGATCCGATACCTTCTTGTCATCCACAAAAGATTTGTTTCCTTTTATAGGTGTTTTCAACAGCCTGCTGCATACCTGGGCATATACTCCTCCTTGGCAGGCTCTGATTCGTTCCTTTAAAGTATCCACAATATCTGCGGTCAAATATCTGGAGTCCGTTCTTGGATAAGTTACTACCTTATAATGCTCATACAGCCGCTGCATATAATTTAACGTCTGTTTTGCAGTAAATCCAAACATTCGGTTGGCGTCCTGCTGCAGTGTAGTCAAATCATATAGATGAGGGGCATAAGATTTCTGCTGCTTTTTCTTTACCTCTTCTACTACACCTTTTCCATTTTTAATTTTCTCCAGAACCTGCTCTGCTTCTTCTTTGGAAAAAGTGGTGGTACTGTTGCTTTTTCTGCTTTTCCAATTCCATGTCACGCCTGCTCCCTTAATCTTCAAGCCATAATACTCTTTTGGTTTAAATTCCTTAATCTGGGATTCCCTTTTTGCTATCATGGCAAGCGTCGGCGTCTGGACTCTTCCGCAGGAAAGCTGAGCATTGTGTTTTACCGTCAGCGCTCTGGTGGCATTCAGCCCCACCAGCCAGTCAGCTTCCGCTCTTGCAACTGCTGCCTGATACAGATTTTGATACTCTCTGGCATCTTTTAAATGGGCAAATCCTTCCCGAATAGCCTTATCTGTAACAGAAGATATCCAAAGCCGCTTCATAGGCTTTTTGACTTTGGCCTTATCTATAATCCAGCGTGCTACCAGTTCTCCTTCCCGCCCTGCATCGGTTGCTATGATAATCGTCCCGATGTCTTTTCGATGCATCTGGGTTTTTACAACGTGATACTGATGTCCTGTCTTCTTAATCACCTGAATCTCCAGTTTTTCAGGGAGCATGGGAAGAGACTCCAGCTTCCATTCCTTCCATTGTTCCCCGTAGGCTTCCGGATCTGCAAGCTCTACCAGATGTCCCAGCGCCCAGGTTACCACGTAATCCTTTCCTTCCAGAAATCCTTTTCCACCCTGTTTACATTCCAGCACTCTGGCGATATCTCGTCCAACACTGGGTTTTTCTGCAATAACTAATGATTTCATCTATCTTTTCTCCCTGATTCTTTTACTTTTACCCATCATATCAAAAACAGCCTGCTATGACCAGCTTTTTTCTCCTCCTGCATGACGCCACTTTCTTTTGCATAGAATAATTATGATTCAAGGGTTGGAGTAATATTAATGAGATTATCGAAAATGCAGGAGCTTATTATTATCGAAATATTAGCATTTGTTATTCTTTTTGGCGTATTTATTGACAAATACTTTCAGCATCCTTCTAACATTTTAGCAACAAGTTCTTCTGAGGCCTTTCTTTTGACTTCGGAAGAAATAGACAGCGATTCTTCCACTAAAACAAAGAAAGACTACATAAAATGGATTGATTTTAATGTTACAAAGGAAGCAATGCAGGATGCCTATAACTATGATGTAGAAACACACGGCCAGGATATTCATCTGGACTGGATTGCACTTCTTTCTTATCAGGCATGCAAAAATGGCGGAGATTTCAGCCGCTATAAGTCAGGAGATATGAATGAAATCGCACAAAAGCTGATAAATGGTGAGGAAAATATTGAGACTCTTACAAAGGATATGCAACACTACACTTACTACTATGAGGCTTATGGTGCCGTTTTAGGTGGTCTGGTGGGAGATTATGAGGTTGAAACAGTAAAAAATGAACAGACTGGAGAGACTGTCTGGGAACAGAAATATGGATTGAAAGGCTTTCTTCCCCTTGCTAAGAATTTTCCTTATTCTGACTATGACGATTTCGGTGTTTCTCGCTCATATGGATATAAAAGACAGCATCTTGGACATGACATGATGGGACAGGTGGGAACGCCTGTGGTAGCGGTAGAATCGGGCTATGTGGAAGCCATGGGTTGGAATCAGTATGGTGGCTGGCGTCTTGGCATCCGCAGTTTCGACAAGAAACGTTACTATTATTATGCCCACCTGAGGCAGAATTTTCCTTACAACAAGTCTTTAAAAGAAGGCAGTATCGTTACTGCCGGTGATATCGTAGGTTATCTGGGACATACGGGCTACAGTGCCACCGAAAATGTAAATAACATTGACACGCCACATCTTCATTTTGGACTTCAGATTATTTTTGATGAATCCCAGAAGGAGGGAAATAACGAAATTTGGGTCAGCTGTTATGAACTTACCCGTTTTCTATATCAGAATCGGAGTGAGGCGGCGAAGGACGAGGAGAGTAAGGAGTGGATTCGAACGATAAATATAAAGGATTCAGCAGTAGATGAGTGGGAAACTGCCCGTTTATCTGATTAGTTTTTAGCCTTATACAGAAAACGGGGCGGTATGTTGAACCGCGCCCGTTTATTTTATGCTCCTATTTCGAAAGAACATCTACAACTCCTATATCTGCTGGTAGCCACTCCACAGTTCTAAGGTTTTCTTTAGAAAGCCATTTCGACGCTTCGTGTTCCTTTAATACAATTTTTCCTGAGGTTATTGCACACAAATAGCAGTGCATAGTTAAATGAAAATTGGGATAATCATAATTTATGGTAATTAAAAAATCTTCCACAGAAATTTCTACTTCTAACTCTTCTCTTATTTCTCTTTTTAAAGCTTCTTCACGAGATTCACCACTCTCAATTTTTCCTCCCGGAAATTCCCATCCACCTTTAAATTCTCCATACCCTCGCTTAGTTGCAAAATATTTATTATCATGGTGAATAATTGCTGCTACTACTTCTATTGTTTTCATTTCTACTCTCCAATTTTTATTTTATAAAATAATCATAAATGTCATCTCTAACGCTGTTTTGTAATTCTAATTGAAAATTCATTATCGGTAATTCTTTACCGCTATCATTCATTATCGTAGTTTCACGCCACACAATTGGGCGAACCCGCCCCATATAATAGAAGTCAGTTCCTTCCCCGTTACTTTTCTTTATAAATAAATACATTTTCAACCCATTATTTGGGTAATCAATTATTTTTCTTGCTTCTACACTTTCTTTTGAAATTCTACTTCTGGTCATCCAACTAAAAATCTTATTATCTATAAATTCATCTTTATACTTTATACTACTTGAAATACTTTCCTCTTTATGATAATTAACAAATATCGGACATGTATCATTCTTTATTTTATATCCATACATTGTAGAACTTTCATCCTTCTGCCAATTCAACAATCTACAAACATCCTTTCTGGAATATTTTTCATATAAAACCAAATTACTTTCATCATGATCCACATACAAATCAATATATCGCCTTATTCCATAATTAATTAAATCATTTATTTCCTTCCAAAACTCTATATGTAATAATCTCTGGTATAAGCTTATTGCACGTTTTAATTGTTTTGTATAAACCTGTCCTTCACTTAAAATTTCTACCTTTTTATAACGTTTTTTTTCTGATTGGGTATTTAAAAACTCCTTATTTAAAACATTTATAGCTGATTCATAAGTTGTTTCATCAAATTTCTCACCTAATTCTCCTAATCTTTTTTCAAAAGCATCTTTTGTAATAATCTCGTTTTTTACAAATATTTCTAACATAAGTAATTCATGTGGCCTCTTTCCATTTGCCAACAAATTAGAAACAAACTCTAACATTGTAACTTCATCATCTGTAAGTTCCATTTTATATTCACAATCCACTACTGCCACAAATCTATTATATGTCTTTGCATACTCAATAAAAAGCATAGGATCAATTTCCCCATACTCATAAAAATCTAAAATGCTTGGAATTCTTCCTAATTTACTCTTTAATTTAAAATATTTATCTGCCAACAATTTTTTTGTTGTCTTCATCCTATCAATAGATTCAAATATTCTTTTTTTCGATATTTCATCAAAGTGCACTGTAGAACTTCCTGGAATTACTCTAGAACCCTCCATAAGGTATTTCCGAATTATGTCTTTATTATACGTTCTATCTCCTGACAGCGCTATTGGTATCATAAAGTTATTCATATAGTTTCCAATAAAATCAATTATTACTAAGAATTCTTTTTCAATACATTTTCGCAATCCACGTCCTAATTGCTGGACAAATACAATTGGTGATTGGGTTGGTCTCAACATAAGAACCTGGTTCACTTCTGGAATGTCTACTCCCTCATTAAATATATCCACTGTAAAAATATAATCCAACTTATTAACTTCATTATTACCTGCAAGACGCTCTATACACGTCTCACGGTATTCTTGACTATCCTCTCCTGTTAACACAGCTGTTTGGTATCCCCGTTCTTGAAATTTCAAAGATAATTCTTTGGCCTCTTCCTTTCTACTACAAAAAACGAGTCCTTTTACTCGTTCTCCGCTATATCCATAAAATTCTGCCCTTTCTATTATATAATTGACCCTATCTTCCGAAATCAAATTAGAAAAATTTTTGATTCCAGCTTCATCATCGAATACCTTCCCCTCTATTTCTAAGTCTGTGATTCCAAAATAATGGAATGGGCATAATAGCTCTTCTTCCAATGCTTGCTGCAAACGAATTTCATAGGCAATATTATAGTCAAACAATTTATAAATATCAAAATCATCCGTTCTATCTGGACTAGCCGTCATCCCTAACCATAAGTTAGGTCTAAAATAATTCATTATTTTTTGATAACTATTTGACCCTGCTCTATGTACTTCATCTATGACAATAATTTCAAATTCTTCTTTTCCAAAACGTTCTAAATTTTCCTCTTTAGACAGCGTTTGCATTGTACAAAAAATATATTCTCCATCATATCCTTTAGAATTTCCTGATAACAAGCTAAAGGTCTTGGTACTACCAAACACGTTCTTATAGCTCTCCATTGCTTGCCTTGCAATTTGTTCTCTATGTACAACAAATAATACTTTTTCAGGTTGCTGAGCCCGTAATGCAAAAGCAGATGCGTATGTTTTTCCAGTTCC
>CAZUKR010000074.1:0-13152 GCA_964620885.1 uncultured Eubacterium sp. | reverse complement strand
CCTCCTCGTATAATAAGTTTGTAGCCAAGTAAAACAGGTTACAGACTTATTCTTTTTTATGATATAGATGTGGGAGCACTCTATTACATCTCGGAGATTCTACTCCATCCATGCTGGTCATCCTTTTCGCATCTATATAGTTAATAGTTACACTTTATAATCGGTTATCCCAAATGCTATAATGATTCTCATAAGAATCGTAGCTATGGTCGCTGCCTCACACCTCCTGCAAAGCATTACGCTATTGCCGAGAAAGCTTGCAGCCCGGACGATACACCAAGACTTATTACACAAATGCTGCACTCCAGTACTAGCCTCCAGCAGGGTATTTTTACTGGTTAAATGCTGATAACGCGAGGTTTAGGCCGGTGTATTGGTTTGGGATAATCCATGATTACTTTTCTTCATTACTAACAGAAAGGTGGTGATTATTCATGAAGAAAATCGATTACCTGTCAACGCTTTTTATTGGAATTGATATAGGTTCCAGAACTAACGTTGTTTCTGCCATTGACTTCAATCAGGAGTTTTTTATTAAGATGAAGCCGATTCCTAATGCTCAGGGTGGTGCGGAAATATTAGAAGATATGATTGCTGATGTACTTGAAAACCATCATCAATTCCACTATGTCATCATAGGTCTGGAATCTACTGGTTTTTATGGGATACACATTGCAAACTATCTGTCTTCCTGTAGCAAACTTGCACCTTTTTCTACTCATGTGTATTGTTTAAACCCAAAGGAAGTTGCCAATTATAAAGCATCTTTTAATTCTTTGGATAAAAATGATGGTATTGACTCATTTGTTATTGCTGACTTTGCACGTGTTGGGCGTATTAATATTCAGCCCTGGCATGGTTCACAGTATTTGGCCCTTCAAAGGCTCACACGCCATAGATTACATATTACAGAATGTATTGCCAGAGAAAAGACCTACTTGCTGAACAACATATTTTTGAAGTTCAGTGAATTTGCCATGCTCAGAAACGAAGAACATCCTTTTTCAAACAAATACGGTGCAACCGCAGAAGCTGTACTAACCGAATTCATGACAAACGAAGATTTAGTCAATTCTTCAACAGAAGAGCTCATCGAATTCATCAATAGCAAAAGTCATGGTAGGATCTCTGATCCTGCAGAAACAGCAGCTTTGCTACAAGCAGCAGCGAATAACTCATATAGACTTGACAAATGCCTTTACGAGCCACTTACAGTCTCTATCAGTAGTTCATTTAACTGCATCTCTGCTTTTGAAAAAGAGCTGAAAGCAATAGATGATGCGATACTTCGAACTGTTAAGGGACTCAATCCTGTAGAGTACCAGATATTAAACTCCATCCCTGGTATAGGAAAGGTTTATTCTGCAGCTATACTTGCCGAAATCGGTAGCATTAAATGTTTTAGAAATAATGATGCCCTAGCCAAGTATTGTGGAATTGTCTGGAAGGAAAACCAGTCCGGCAATTTTAGAGCTGAAAATACTCCAATGAATAAAGCTGGAAACCGTTATCTGCGTTATTACATCATAGAAGCTACTAGCAGCGTTATCAGACACTGCCCTGAGTTTCATGCATTCTATGCTAAGAAATATGCTGAAGTAACAACTCATCAGCACAAACGAGCACTCGCGTTGACCTCCCGTAAATTTTTACGTATGCTTTTTGGACTGCTGGACAAAAGCCAACTCTACTCTGTGGATAAGAGTAGGTAATCCATACTGAACACCGAACTTACGTTTTGTTTTAGACAGACCGTAGGTCTATTAAAGTTGCCCTTCTATCTGATATTCATTTCAAAATAGTTCTTGACATATTACCAAATTGCTTTTCTTATTTTTACTCTCCTCTTTTTCTATTTTAGCTAAGTCCCGCTATAAACCCTCTGACAAAATCACACACTGCTTTTACTACTGCATTAGGTGCTACTACGCTTTCCATGCGTTCTACTCTTAATTCCATCTTCCGCTTCCTCCTTTTCTTATTTTTACTCTCCTCTTTTTCTATTTTAGCCAAGTCCCGCTATAAACCCTCTGATAAAATCACACACTGCTTTTACTACTGCATTAGGTGCTACTACGCTTTCCATGCGTTCTACTCTTAATTCCATCTTCCGCTTCCTCCTTTTCTTTCAATTTGGTATTTCAATTTTTATGTAAACTGTTTCCAGTCAACCTCTATATACTGCTGACTAAACTAACAGACGAACCACATAATTCACTGCTCCGATTGCAGATACACAAGCTGATCCAAGAGCCACTGTCATAAACATATAAGTAACAACTCCATATACTGCTATAAAACGTTCCTGAGGACTGCATTTTTTTATTAAGTTGCTGACTCCCCCCATAGATTTTTTATACAAATTAGTAATCCCTGTTGCAAAGCTTAATATCCAATATCCGTCCAACCGGATAACCGGAATCAGATTACTAATAATTGTCGTAAAACTCATAATAATAAATGCTGCAAACAAAGGCCTTGGGTGTATCACAAATAGTATGGATGCCGCTGCCATAAAGAAAAGATTTACATAAATGCCTGCCGAAGAGGCCAACACTTGTTTCCGCTTGTCTTCTACCATACGTATTCCGCTGATATCGCAATACATCGCAGGCGAAAACAAAATTAGCATAAAACCAAGGGTTCCTACCTTTCCCCCTACATATCTGCAAACAATACCATGTGCAAATTCATGGAGACAAACTGATATCAAAAATGTTAGATAAAGCGCAACATATTCTATCCCCTTTAACCGCAAAACACTCAGATTAAATATTTCCCCTAAATGAATTCCCATTAAAACGCATCCAAACACGATTATCAACATACTCAGCATAAGCACTGCCTTGCCTACCTTCTTATGTCTTTTCAGTATTTCTGCTGCCTTACCGAACATTGCATCCGCTTCAAACAAGGGAATGCGATAAAATAAAATATGGTTTTTCTTTTTTTGCTTTCCAATTACTCCCATATTCCGGAACGATTCCAGCAGCTGCTTCAGCTGTTCACCGGTTATTTTCTCTTCTTCTAAAATGTGCTCCGTATTCTCACGGTTCACCACTCTTTCCAATATCTTTCCTTCACGCTTGCCTACCTTAAAGTAAACACCGCAATTTTCGACCATATAGCCATCTTCCTGAAGCTTCATGGCGATATTTAATTCTGACATATTAACGCCCTCCTTAAGCGGTTATTTTAACACCTCTATTGTATCTACCGACGCTGCCTGCTTTGCGGGCATGTATCCTGCCAGAAGACAAAGCACTATACTTACCAGCATGCACCCGGCCAGAACCGGATTGCTGATACGATACAGCTTGAATGCACCGTTTTTCATCAGTTCATGAATTACCTCATTCGCAAGTCCGCCAAACATTCCTGCTGCTGATATCCCTAAAATTCCCGCTGCTGTTCCCACAATTCCTGCCTCCAGCAGAAAAATATTACGGACATCCTGCTTTTTGGCTCCTATTGCCCTTAGAATTCCAATCTCTCTGGTTCGCTCTGCAACACTCATATACTGCACAATTACTACCATTACAACTGCAACTGCCAGAGATATCCCCGTAATCAGGAGCAAAAAATTCTTTATCATATTAACCCAGCCATTGATGGTATCAATCAGTTCTTCAGAGGAAGCCACGGTAAATCCTTTTTTCTGAATACTTTCTAATACGTTGTCTCTATACATTTTGTCACTTAAATACGCATATGTTCTCTGAGCTTCTGCTTTTTGTCCTATGGACTCACCAGCAATCTCTTCTGCATAAGGAGCTGTCACATAATTATTTCCGTATCCAAACAGATTCACTGATGTTATTCCCACTACGGTACAAGTTTTCTCCACTTCATAGGCAATGCTGTTTTCTGTACTATAAGCAGCATAGATGGTAATTTTTTTTCCAAGCAGCTTTTCTGCCTGACCTTTTCCCATAAACTTCTCAGCAGCACTTTCCGTTACAGCAATTTCTGCATTTTTACCGGGATATTTTCCATATAGCAGGGCTTCCTCCTTTCCTCCGGCATCCCGGCTATATATCGTTTCTTCCAAAAACTCTTCTCCGTAAGTCAGCATTCCGTTCAGCATATATACATCTTCCAGTGCGGTTACACCCTGGGCCTGTCTGAGTTTCTCTTTCAGCGTCAAAATGTTACGTTCAGACTGTCCTTCTGTAATAACACGAATTACAGATGCTTTTGATGCAGAATCCAATTCACTGCTTACCTTGCCGGATATACCGCTGGTGATTCCCATCATCGTAACTACACTAAAGATTCCAACTGCTATTCCAAACACGGTTAAAATAGAACGTTTCTTTTTAATACATATATTACGGCCTGCCACAGTTACACTGTCACGAAATTTCATCCCGCCAATATGTTCCTTTTCCCTGTAAACTGCCCCGACATATGTGTCTGATTTTACTTCTTCCTGCTTTTTTTTCAGGCAGACATCTTCTATAATCTCTCCATCCAGCATCCGTATATTACGGCCTGCCTGACTGGCAATCTGTTCATCATGGGTTACCATAATAACAGTCATACCTTCCTTTTTGTTGAGTGAATGCAGAATATCCATAATCTCTTTTGATGTGGTGGTATCCAATGCTCCGGTGGGCTCATCCGCCAAGAGCACTTTGGGATTATTTGCCAATGCTCTTGCAATGGCTACACGCTGCTTTTGCCCTCCTGATAATTGGCCCGGCTTATTTTTCATTCTTCCTTCCAGCCCAACTCTGCGTAATAATTCTTTTGCCCTTTTTCTACGTCCACGTCTGCTGTATGCGGCTACGCTCATTGCCAGTTCCACATTTTCCAGCGCGCTTAAATGGGGGATAAGGTGAAAGCTCTGAAAGATAATTCCTATCTCATTTTTTCTCCAATTGTCCCATTCAGCATCGGTATATTCTTCCGTTGACTTTCCCTCTGCAATAACCTCACCATCATCCGCTCTCGTCAGACCAGCCAGAATATTCAGCAGTGTGGATTTTCCACAGCCGGAAGGTCCCAGAATTGCTGCAAATTCTCCTTCTTCTATTTTGCAGTTCAATCCTTTTAGTACCGGAACGGACTGTTCATTTACTCTATAATTTTTTACCAAATCTTTAACCTGAATCACACGCATTCTCCTTCTTCCCTACTCATACCGCAGTGCCTCTGCTGGTGGAATTTTAGCCGCTCTTTTTGCCGGCTTCTTACCTGCCCATGCAGCAATTGCCACACTGACTGCAAAGCATAATAACACTGACTTTAGGTTCATCTGATATAAGCTGAAATCCATTACCTGAAATTTACTTCGCAGCACTATATTCAGCACATTCCCAAGAATCTGCCCCACTGCTATCCCGGTGAATCCGGATAACACTCCTAAAATAGCAGCTTCCACTACAAATATTCTTTTTACTTCTTTTTTACCTGCACCAATGGCACACATGATTCCAATTTCCTTTGTCCGCTCTACTACATTTGTCTGAAGTACAATCTTTATCATTATTCCAGAAACCAGCATTGCAATACCGGCTACAAATACCAGAAATGCTTTTAGTGCAAAGATTAGTGTGTTAATGCTTGCAAAATCCTCTTTATTTGTCGTAACTTTATACTCTAACCCTCGTATTGCCTCTACTACTTCATCATAAGAAGCTCCTTCTGCAACCCGTACTTCCGCTCCTTTTTGAGGTGCTGACTTCATTCCCGCTGACTCCCCTGCCAGCTTCTGTGCCGTTTCATACGGAATAAAGGATGCTCCTGAAATAAGTCCCGTATCTCTGATTCCCACTACCGTTAACTTTGTTTCTACCTCATAAGTCATCCTATGGTTGAGTATCAGTCTGGAGAGTACGGTTATTTCTTCTCCAATCAATTGGTTGATATCTGCATTCTCACCAACCAACGCTTCCGCTGCCTGACTGGTCAGCACAATTTCTCTGCTGTTATCTGCTTTCGGTATACTGCCTTTATCTGCCATGGTCTGTTCATAGGATGTGGCCTGTTCTATCGGACCCAGCGCATCCATCTGCCCTTCTACATTCATATTGTTATAGTAGAAGGTGGAAATGAATAAGTCGTTGTCCAGTACTGTTTCCGCTCCCTGAATGGACTTCAGCTGTTCCATATCCTTCTGTTCCATAGGCAGTTTTTCATCCTCATGTGTTACCCATATGGTTTCATCCCCTACAAAGGAACGCAATTCGTGATGAATCTTATCGTCAGCCCCAATGCCTATACCAATCATTAATACCATTCCTATAATTCCAACGGCAGTTCCAAATACTGTTAACAGACTCCGCTTTTTTTTCAGCCGAATATTTTTTATGCCCACCTGTACAGCCGACAGCAATGACATCTTACCTGCTTTCTCCGCCTCTTTCTGAGAGCTGTTATCCCTTGCATTCTCCGTACCGCTTCCGGCAACAATCTTTTCGATATATCCATCTTTCATACAGATAATTCGATCTGCCTGATTGGCAAGGTCTCTGTTATGAGTGACCATAACAACAGTGACACCTTTTTCCTGATTGATGCGGTGAAGTATTTCCATCACATCCTCTGCTGATTTTGAATCCAGTGCTCCCGTAGGTTCATCTGCTAAAATCATGCGGGGATTGTTGGCAAGTGCCCGGGCTATAGCAACCCTCTGCTTCTGTCCTCCCGACAACTGGGAAGGAAGATAACTGCTGCGTTCCTCAAGACCAACCATTTTCAATAACTGGGCTGCCTTTTCTTTTCTGGATTCCACCTTTCTCCCATTAAATTTCATTGCAAGTTCCACATTCTCCAACGCATTCAAATGGGGAATGAGATTAAAATTCTGGAAAATAAACCCTACACTTTGTTTTCGGAACCTTACCCATTCCTTTTCGCGGAAATTGTCTGTATCTTCCTGTCCAAGAAAGAATTTCCCCTCCATATCATGGTCAAGTCCCCCAACCACATTCAGCAAAGTGGATTTTCCACAACCGGAAGCTCCCAGAATACAAATAAATTCACCCTGTTTAATTTCCAAACTTATATCCTTCAAAACTGTCAGCTTTTCTTTTCCTATTGCATAATTTTTGAAAAGATTTTTTATTGTTATCATTTCTCAGATTCCTTTCCAAACATTTCTGAAAATTTCTCTATGGGAAGCAGGAAGAAACTTTCCGCCATAACAGCTCCTGAAAATATTGTTAAATAATATGGTATTTGAGTTCCAATATATCTATCATTCATAAAATAGCACACAAGCAAAACTTCTATCCCTAAAACTATTAGTGTTTCTTTTTTACTCTTTGCGGCTTTTTCTTTATCTTCCTTATGTCTGCCTGCGTATACTGCATTTATTACAAGTCCTGCAAGCATGAAGGCCAATATTATTATCTTGACTTCCTCATATACTGCTAAATATCTGCCTGCATATATCACCAGAAGCATTACCGCTGTAAAAGAAGTGATACATTGCATGTGATTCTTTGCATGTCTTCCTCCAGCGAACAACCGGAGACTCCCCCAGGCAAATAAATAGATAAACATTTCTTTTTGCCTTCCGCTTACTACCCCAATTAAAATCATCAGCATACAATTTGCTATTAGGGCAATCAGCATTTCAAGACCATATCTGCAGGTATTTCTTTGTTCTTCTTTTCCCTGCCAGTCTATGTCGGTTAAATTGATTAACTTCTCTGCCAGCATTCCATATGTAAACATTGAACTCCCTCTTTCATTATTGGAATATTGTTTTGTTTTATTCATTCCGTGCTTTTAAATATGCTTTAAATTTCTTTGCGGCCTCTTCTGAAACATTATCTTCTTTTTTTGCATCTCCCATAAAAAATAAACATCCGTTTAATCCAATGATTGCCGCCACGCTTGAAAGATACATTGTATGGCTAACTAATTTCATAATTATTTTGTGCATTTTACTCCATATCCTTTCTGCTCAACTTTTTGTTTGCTGCTCATTTGATATGTTTATTATATGACTCCCCTTTTTTAAAACCAATAAATCCTAATCATGTCACCTCAAACTCTAATTATTCTGCATTGCTTTTCTTTAAAATGTACAAATAATAAAGGCTGTTCTTTATTATTCTGCATACAAAAATGACACTGGCTCTATGCTCCAGTGTCATTATAAATTTTTCCAAACTATCCTTTTGCATACCGGGCCGGATACCATTTCTGGAACCACGCTGTAAAAACACCCATCAGAGCAGGCAAGACTGAATTAATTAAACCTGTATAGGCTGAGAAATCAGTCCCCATCAGAAAATATGTCCAAATCGGCGTAATAAGATATAGTCCTCCCCATGCGGCAGTCAATATGCGGTTTGTACTGATAAAAAGCGGATTTGCAAATGCTCTCTCCTCACCATAATTGGCCGCACTGTAATGGGCAGTAAGAGGTATTTTGGTAAATGCACCAATGACCCACATTACTCCAAATATGAAATAGCTGCCTGAAATAATAAGCCTTGTATCTGCATGAAATAAAACCGCCAGCGAAAGCCCCGCTACAATTGGGACACTAATCTGCTCAAAGACAACAGGTCGGAACACAAGCCAAAATAATGATACAACTGGAACAAAAAAAGGCAGCCATAGGCTGCCTTAAAACGTTTAGATTATAAATGATACAAATATTTAATTGGAAAAGATGTTTTTCAATCAAATGAATAATTCAAAACAATCTGTGTTTTAAAAATTTGATTTAGGCAACGTATACGTTAGCTGCTTTGCTCTTGCGTGTGTCCTTAGGATCAGTTTCGATGTCAAATGTTACTTTCTGACCTTCTTCAAGGCTCTTGAAGCCATTTGTCATGATTGCTGAGAAATGAACAAAAATATCCTCGCCACCATTGTCATTTGTTAAAAATCCAAATCCTTTTTGTGAATTAAACCACTTTACTGTACCAGTATTCATCTTAGTACCTCCAATTTTATTTGTATCAAAATATAAAAAAAGTTAGCATTATCTGTGAGCTATTCTGAAATAACTTACAAACAAGCTAACTAGAATTACAAATTGATTATGAATCATATGATAGCACATGAATTTCAATATGTCAACATCTTTTTTTAATATTATTGGGTATCAGGGTATCATATTTCCTCTTTAATCAAAGAATACATTTTCATATCCAATACGTTTCCATTCTTAACTGCATTCTTTCGCAAAAGTCCTTCACATTGAAAACCCGATTTTTCAAGAATACGGCAGGAAGCAGTATTATAAGAAAAAGGCTCTGCAAAAATTCTGATAATATCCGTATATTTAAAAATATAGCTGCATATCTGTTTTATCGCACTTGTTCCAATTCCTTTCCCCCAATAAGGCTCATCAATATAATAACCCATTTCAGCTGTCCTAAAATGAATATTATCGCATCGGAATATCCCTATGCTGCCAATTACTTTATCCTCTACCGTTATGGCAAACGCAAATGTTTTTGTCTTATCTGCTGATTGCATTGCTGTAATGTATTCTGCTGCATCCTTTACTGTATATGGGTATGGTAATCCATCCCGTAAATTGTTTTGAATATTTTTATTATTCATCATTTTTGCTAAACCTTCAGCATCTTCCATGCTCCATTTTCGTAATACACACTTCATGTTAAATCCTCAAACGTAAAACTTTCCGTTTTTAAGTCGCAGTAATGTCTGCCTTTTATTGCTGTAAATTTTAACACACAATAGTCAGGGTCAGATACCCCCTGTCTGTAATACATCGTATCCCCTGTATGCCAAATTTCCTTTTTCGTTGCTTCGTCCTGCAATACTTCTATTGTTCCAATCAGCATGATACCTTCATAACGGAAACGCCCTTTATTATAAAAATAAAGGCTTGCCTTTGGATTTTTCAAAAACTGCCCCGCACGCATGGAAGATGTATTCGTCGTAAAATAAAAATTATTTCCTTCTATCTTGCGGGGCATAAACATTGCTTTCATATTTGGAAAACCATTCTCATCCACGGAAGCAATAAAAGCTACTTTCTGTTTCTGAATAAATTCATATATCTGCTCTTTTGTTTTCATTGTAAAACCTCCACTCCTATTTATCTGCGTTTTCAACTTGTGTTAATGTGACCAGGATTCTTGCAAGATAATCTTCAAACTCTACCTGCTCTTCTTGGGAGAACCCCTGGTAAAACAATGTATTCATCTGCTGTGACACAACCTCATATTTTTCCTGCAGGGACTTTGCATATTTGGTGAGTGATACAATGGTTTGACGGCGGTTATCAGAGTTTATCCTTCTTTCTAAGATACCTTTATTGACCATACCATTTACCACGACAGAAACCGTATTCTTAGCAAGAGATGTCTCTCTGCTGATTTCACTCATGGTCAGATTGTCCCTTTTCCATAAAACAAATAAAATCCGTCCCTGCCCCCCGCTGATTTCTATGCCATTTTCAAGCAGCAGCTTTTCAAAGATTCTATCCTGAAGTTGTTTTATCTGTGTGATGTAAAATCCACCCTTTGTTTCCAATTAACTGCCTCCATTCCTATCAGAACATTTCTATATGGAACTATTTAAATAATAGCATAGAGTACTGTGAAAATCAATATGCAATAGTAGTTAACAGAGATGTTAGCTTTATTTAAAAAAATAAGCCCATTGACACCTCATAAAAATTATATCAACTACGGAAAAATAATGGGTTGTCCCAAGAAGAATTGGGCGATAAACTGAATGTTTCCAGACAAACTATTTCAAAATGGGAACTGGGAGAATCTACTCCAGATATGGAAAAGCTAATTATGCTAAGTTTGATTATCTATGGTATTATGCGGTTTTTCACTTAATACCATAGATTAACATCTATTGTATTTTAAGACAGAAGACAAATGTAACGGCTCCTATTATAAAGAAGATACTACCTATTGAAAGAAAGATATAACTTAGGGTTTTCCCCATCGTGTATTCCTTTACATAGTAATTATATGGATAATCAGGATCGTAATATATGGTTACTCGTTGCCCAACTTCCTGTTGTTTATTGCCGCCATATCCTGCCAACGAAACACGCCGATAGCTTTGGCCGCCCACATTATACTCAAACACGGGATAATAACTTCGCCCACTATCCCGGTTATAACCAACCTCGGTCCCAACTACTGTCCCAATGACAGATGTGGTATATCTTCGTTCTTTCGATGTTCGAATGCGGTTCATAATAAACCCTATAAGAAAAAAAATCAAACCAATTCCACAAAATACCCCACCAAATATATAACCAAATAACATAATACTACTCATAGTTCTTTCCCCCTTAAAAGTATAAAACGTCAGATAACTATTGGAATTTTACACTCCTTTACTTACAAGTATTTTTTCGAACTTCTTTTCAGATAATATTTCATGGGTTACTAAATCGCCGTTATAATACAAAGCAAATGTTGTAAAGGGTGAAGGAGCATTTTGTGCCTGCTCTTTTGTAACAATAGGAACAACTTGAAAATCAATATTTCTCTTCTTTGCCATTTCTTCTAAAATCGGAACATATTTAGCTGTAAAGGGACATTGACTTGTATAATACAAGGTAAATCCCAATTGTAACTCACCTTCTTTTGCTCCTTTTAAATGTGCCTTAAACTGAGGTTTTTCAGCGTCTTTATAAAACGGCAGATATAACAGTTCAAAATATGGGATTACACTGTCTGCTGTTTCAAATCCTTTATATTTCATATACTTAGGATCTGAAAGAAATCCCATTTTCTTTTTAGAGGATAGAATAACAAGTCCTTTTTTACCTTTTTCCTTGCTGTCCTTTATACATTCTTCTAAAAGAAGATTTGAATATCCATTTCCTTTGAATTGTCCTGATACCCATAAGCAGTTAATATACATATATCCATCTGCTTCAATAGGCGCCCAGGCGTATTCCGCAGGGATATACTCAATAAAACATTTTCCACGAACATTATACTTTAAGAAAACAAGCCCCTCGTCCAACCTTGCTTTTAACCAATCTTTTTTAGACATTACCTGGATATCTTTATTGTTTGAGATTGCACAACAAATATGTTCCGTTTCAAGATTATCGTGCGTTATTTTTATAAGTTCCATGATATGCTTCCCTTCGTAAATTTCAATTTATTCAATTGTAGCAAAAGTAAGCATACAAATAAAGCAATATATTTACATTAACCGTGCAAGGTTAAGGAGGGTACGACGAATAACAATTTTCACTACGCACTTACTCTCTACTACTTTTCAAAATCCATATATATTTCTTCCGTCCTTCTCTGCGACTCCTTTAAGATTATCTCAGCATCTTTCACAGCTTCACTTCCTTTTTCCTGTAGCAACTTTAATACTGTAGACACATCCAAAAAGATTGAATCATACATTTTTCGATAAACTGCATCCGGTGTTTCTTTTACAAACTCTCCAACATTACAATCCGTTCTTTTTATCATATCCAACATAATTAGGAAACCTGCTTGAATTCCTATTTCTGTGTAAACATGCATTATCTCACTAGTTAATTTATTCATAGTATTTTTCAGTTTAGATTTTTTATCTCCATCATAGATTAACGCAACTTCCTCGAACTCTTCAAAGGCTTAATCCAGTCTTCTTTCATAACCTTTATTCTCAGCTTGTGGATTCTCTTGATATAACAGATAGTTTGCAATTCCCCTTATTGTAGCCTTTTTAAATATTTGCTCTACATAACCCATTTTTTATCCTCCATTTATCGGTATACGGTTATATTTATCATATTTTCATCCAGAAGTCAACGGTACACCGTTAATATTGTGCATGAAAAAGTCATATACTCACGTTAACCGTGCAAAGTTAAGGAGGACTGCTATGACTTATTCGGATGCTGTTATTAAAAGATTAACTGAATTATGTGCTGAACGTGATATTACGATAAATAAACTCGCCACTTTATCCGGCATTACGCAATCTACGGTAGATAATTTGATGAAGGGGAAAACCAAGAATCCTAAATTGAAAACTCTCCATAAGCTGGCTGTTGGATTAGATATGACTGTCTCTGAACTGCTCAATTTTCCCGAGATGAACGAGACTGCTTTCGAGGATGAATAATAGAGTAGAGAAATAATTGCTAAGAATTACTTCCCTCTCATTGAACCGTACATACGGGCCTCGTATACGGCTCTACAATTTATATTCCAACTTTTCTTAGAT
>CAZUKR010000073.1:0-13611 GCA_964620885.1 uncultured Eubacterium sp. | reverse complement strand
TGGGAATAGTGTTTCAAAAGCCAATTTCCGGCTTAAGAAACACCTTCCTTTTATTTTCCTGACAATGTAACCTTGTCAGGATATACCAGTTCTAATGCCTCTGTATTAATAAGTGTTTTTATATCATATTCCTTGTTATATCTTTCATTTTTGTATGCCCATTGAGCAATTTCTTCTAATTGCTTTACTCCTTCCCCACTAAACCCTATTCTGGATTTTTCAGAAGCCCATTCTTTTTTAAAGTCATCTCCAATAATTCCTAGGGTTCCTTCTAAATATTGGGCTGTGTCATCTACATTGTCTTTGATATAATCAAAGCTTTCCTGCGAAGCCTTCAGAAACCTAGATAATGATTCTTTATTCTTTTCATTATAAGAATCTGTTACTAAATAATAGGAGTATGTTTTTATACCTAATTTCTCAGAGCCTATGGTTTTCTTCCAGCCAAGTTCTTCATAATAAGCTGCATTGGCTCCTGCTGTAAAGGAAGCTGAAATTTCTCCTTTTTGCGCTAATGCAAGACCTGTTGACACACTATCGCAGTTTATAAGATTTTGTTTACCTTCATCAAATCCAAGATATTCAAATATTTTACTGTTGTAGTATTCGCTTACAGTACCTACATTACTGCTGAACCCCTTTCCATCCAGACCTTTTAAATCTTTTTCATACTCAGGCGCTACATATAATGCACTTTTTGTACTTCCTCCATTTACTTCTGACACAATAAGCAGGTTGGAGGTATCCAGTGTATTTCCGATACGATTTACTGCTGCATAATCTGCCATCATACCAATATCTGCCTGACCAGCAACCACTGCATCAATTGTATTTATACCTGCTGCATACTCGGTAATTTCCAGATCTATTCCATTTTTTTCAAATATTCCCTGTTCCTTACCAACAACAGCCGTATACTGAGTTACTGTGCCTGTCATAACGGCTACTCTAACGGTAGTTAAGTCTTTTTTCCCTGCTGATACTTCTTTGGAACCACATCCCGTTATGGATGAAATTATCAGCACGGATATCAATAATAAATGAACAAATCTCTGTTTCATTTTTACACTCTCCTTTTTACTGATTTACTACTTTACCCCAAATTGCTTTAAGGTTTTTCTTCCGATATAGGTCATAATCCGATCTGCTCCAAAGCCTAAGATACCAAGGGTAATAATACCTACAAATACCCAGTTCGTTCGATAATACAAACGGGAACTATATACTAAATATCCAAGTCCATTATTGGAAACAAGCATTTCAGCCGCAACCACACAGAGGATGGAACCGCTAAGTCCCAGACGAATACCTGTGAAGATATACGGTACTGCCGAAGGAATAATTATGGTAAAGAATACTCTTGCCCTTAAAGCCCCCATACACTGTGCGGCCTCCACTAACACCTTATCTGTAGATGCAACACCGGCAATTGTATTTAACAGCATTGGAAAGAATGTTGCATATGTGATCAATGCCGTTTTGGATGCCTCGCCAACACCAAACCACATCAGGAACAGCGTTGTTAATACCAAAACCGGAACAAATCGGAAAAAGTTTAATATAGGCTCCAGCAGCCATCTCACTCTATCAAAATAGCCCACTAGAAGTCCTAATGGAATTGCTATTATAATACCGGTCAGCCAGCCTCTTCCTGCTCTCGCGACGCTTATGACTATATCCGAAAATAGACGGCCGTTTCCTATCAGAGTTTTAAAACTGGAGAGAACCGATGACGGTCCCGGAAGAATGTAGTCGGTATATAATAATGATGCCAGATACCAAAGCAAAATCAGAAGTATCCATGAAATAGGACCATGTTTTATTTTTTCATTCTTCATACCCTGCTCCTTTCCTAAATATAGTAAATATCTGATACGTCAAGCCCTTTATTATTTACCTCATAGGCTTTTTCTTTATCAAATACATATAATCTTGAAATAATCACTTGGACCTTTTCTCCAATTCCTATGGGTTCTTCGTCTAATCCTCTGACTGTACTGATTGAAATTCCATTTACGTTGATAGTAAGCTCTATACCATTTCCTCTAAAGATAACATCCGTTACCACTCCATCCTCAAGAACGTCCAAATACCTGTCTTGGGTTCCATACTGAAATGCTTTCACAAACTCCGGCCGAATAACAGCCTTGTTTCTTTCTTCCTCCTCCACAAATCCTTTTAACCTTCCATATCCCTCCACCACGGTAGAATTGCCGATAAACTGTGCAACAAAGGCTGTTTGAGGATGTTTGTAAATATCAACGGGAGTTCCTACCTGTTCTACTTTGCCAAGGTTCGTAATAACAATTTCATCTGCAACTTCAATGGCCTCATCCTGGTCATGGGTTACAAATATACTGGTAATTCCAATCTTCTTAATCATTTCCTTCAGCCATGTTCTAAGTTCCTGACGAACCTTTGCATCAATGGCTGCAAATGGTTCATCAAGCAACAATACCTGTGGATTTTGTGCCAACGCTCTGGCAAATGCAATGCGCTGCTTCTGACCACCTGATAATTGGGAAGGATATCTTTTTTCCACCTCCGGAAGTCCTACTAATTCAAGGAGTTCTTTTACTCTGTCTCTGATAAATGCTTTATCTTTCTTTTGCACCTTCAGCCCATAGGCGATATTGTCATACACTGTTAAAAATGGAAAAAGACCATAGTTTTGAAATACAAACCCAATTTCCCTTTTACTTGCCGGCAGATCATTCACCAATTCACCATTGACATAGACATCACCTGAATCCTGTTTCTCAAGTCCTGCCAAAATCCTGAGAATTGTTGTTTTTCCACTGCCGCTGGGACCTAGAAGTCCAATCAGCTTTCCTTTTTCTATACGAAATGACACGTTATCTGATGCTTTGTAATCACCAAAAGACTTGTTAATATTTTTTAATTCAATATACATTCCGCTCACCCTCTACTTTGCCGGTTATTTAAAAGTATCTTTATTCACCGTGGCTGTGCAGAAATTAACCTGTTCCTCTCCATCAACTTCTTCTTTTCCGAAAAGGGTTGCATCTTCTATAATTCCTGCGATACTGGTGACCTTCCCGATTTCATTGGAGGCTCCCGGTACCCGGAATGTTTCATTTACAATTCTTTCAATTGACTTTTCTTCCGGCTTCTGCAACTGGGGAATCCATTCATAAGGAACGCGGTACGCACGATATACGGCATTATTTTTAAATTTATCCAAAACCGTATTGTAGTAGGGATTGATAAATTCCCATACAATTTCATGCTCCGGTGTTACTTCAAATACTCTTCCATCAGAACCTTCTGTAATCAATGTGTTTCCGTTTGGAAGCCTCTGGGCTGAACTGATAAAGGAACTGTAAAACTTAGATGCATCTGTGAATAATATGGAACCTGCTTCAAGAGGCGTATACTGCCATACAATTTCAAGTGTAACGGGATTAAACTGCAGCACTCTGGAATAGTCACGAACCGCATTATTTACTCCATATTGAGATGCCGGATTGGGGGCTCCATATCCCCCTGCTCCGCCGTTATCAAACACTAACAAGTCTCCTTCTCCCGGAAGTCCTTTGGGAATCATATGCAGATGATGCTGGCCTATGATCCATCCCAATTTCTTTGTGGCCTCGCTTTCATTAAAATCAGGACCTACTTTCCATACAATCTCACCAGTGGCTTTGCTGATAATTCCTAAAATATTTGCGTTTCTGGAATCAAATATAATATTATCCGGATGGAATCTTTCGTCTCCCCCTTCATACCACTTATTGGGTCCCAGTACGGAAATGGAATTGATGTGAAGCCAGTCGCCTCCTAAATCTGCCCTTGCCCCCGGATCTCGAAAGAGTACATTTTTTGCCGCTTCGTCAAATCCCAGCTCGTTAAAATGCTCGTTTGCCCTCCAGCTCCAGATGATTTCCCCTTCCCAGGTGACTTCTATAATCTTGTCATCCAGTAATCTCTTGTCTGAAATCTTATGGTTATACACATCTTCATGTGTTAAAATCAGGGTATTGCCGTGATCTGTATATGGTTCTGATCCCGGTGCATAATAGCCGGTTGTGGAACCCTCTCTCTGGTAATCATGGTGCTGTCTTGCAATATACCTTGGCTCTGTGCCGGGATCTGCAACGAGTTCTGTATGATCGAACTTCCAGACAATATTTCCATCCCAATCCACCTGAACTAAATCAAGATTATCCTGAAAACCATATTTGGCATTTCTCTTTCCGGTATTTCCAAGTACATAGCCCCCCGGAAATACTTTGTTGGGAAATCCCCCTAAATCTTTCCATAACTGGACTTCGTTTCCATTCATATCAATTAACAGCGCTCCCTTTGCAGATGGATAAATAGTATAACCATTGAACGCTTTTTCTTTATTGTAAACAGTAACCCCTGTAGGGTAAATTGTTGGATATCCCATACTTATTTCCTCCTGAAATTAAGATTATTTTAATTGCTTTATCTTTTCACTAATTATGATTTTAGGCTGATAGCCAATTAATTTTTCCTTCATCTCTCCATCTTTTAAAAACATTAATGTGGGAACTGACATAACGTCATATTTTTTTAAAATAGATGGTTCCTCTTCAATGTCAACTTTTCCAAAGGAAACGCAACAATCTTCTTCCTCCGATAATTTCTCAAGTTCTTTTTGCAGCAGTTTGCAATGTGAACAAGTCTTTGTATAAAATTCAATGACATTAATTGCACCTGATTTGGATAAAAACTGACTAATATTGTTATTTGTCACCTGTTCCACCATGTTTTTTTCTTCCTTTCTCATTTCCCACTATTCCCATATGATTACCGTGTATTTATTTATATGCTATGTAGACGAAAAAAAAATGTTTCATTTTTTACAAAATTTTATTAAAATTTTTATACTTCAGGGTAACAAGAAGTGCATTTGGTATTTACGCTTTCTTTGCCAAATGCACTGCAAATGTTAAATAAATATACCGGCTACCTTACGCCATACTTTCTTAAAAGTTTTTTTCCTGCAAGCTGCAGCAGGCGGTCTGCCAAAAAACCAATGATACCAAGGGTTACGATACCAATAAAAATCCAGTCTGTTTTGTAGTAGAGTCTTGAGGTATATATTAAATATCCCACTCCCTCTGATGCCGCCAGCATTTCTGCCGCTACAATACAGATAATGGCGCCGCTCAATCCCAACCGCACTCCGGTAAAGATATTGGGTACCGCGGAAGGCACAATTACACTGAAAAAGGTCTTCACGCTGGTTGCCCCTAAGGATTGCGATGCCTCTACCAAGGCCGAATCCACGGTACGAACCCCCGCAATGGTATTGATCATAACCGGAAATATTACGGCGTAAAATATAAGGGCTACTTTGGATTTCTCCCCTACGCCAAACCACATCAAAAACAAAGTAATAAATCCTATGGCAGGTACAAATCGAAAGAAATTTAGAAATGGTTCCAAAATCCAGCCAATTTTCTTAAAGTTTCCAATGCACAGTCCCACTGGTATTGCAAATGTAATTCCTAATAACCACCCTTTTATAACACGCTCCATACTAATAAAAATATCTCTGCCCAAGTCACCGCTTGCCACCAGTTCTCCTGCACCTGCAAAGGTTGTAACGGGGCCCGGCAGGAAATCATCACTATAAAATAGAGAACTAAGCTGCCAGATTGCCAGTAGAAGAAGCCATGTAATGATTCCGCCTTTTAATATAATTTCTGCTATTTTTCCTATTTTTGTTTTCTTACTCATTTTCGTACTCCTTTCCGCTTAAATATAGAACATGTCATGTTCCTGCAATCCCACATTTTGTAAAAGATATGCCTCATTCTCGTTAAAGACATACAGCCGATACACCATTACCTCTACTTTTTCTCCTTTTTTAAATGGCTCTTCTTCAAAGGATTGAATGGCTTTTAATGAAATACCATTTACATTTATTACAAGTTCTGCACAGTTTCCCCGAAATCCTATACTTTCTATGATTCCTTCTGCATATAAGCTCTGGTACTGCTCTACGGTTCCGTATTTTACCACCTTTATAAATTCCGGACGGACAATGGCACTACGCTGGCCATTATAAATTTGAAATCCTTTTAACCTATCATAATCTGTCAGCACCGTGGATTCTCCGATAAATTGTGCTACAAATGGAGTTTTCGGATTCTTATAGATTTCTACCGGTGTTCCAATCTGTTCTACCCGTCCTATATTTGTCACAATAATTTCATCTGCAACCTCTACTGCCTCATCCTGGTCGTGGGTGACAAAAATACTGGTAATTCCAATTTTTTCAATCATTTCTTTCAGCCAGCTCCGGAGCTCTTTTCTTACCTTTGCATCAATGGCTGCAAATGGTTCATCCAGTAACAAAAGCTGTGGATTGGGTGCCAGCGCTCTTGCAAATGCTACACGTTGTTTCTGCCCTCCTGAAAGCTGATTGGGATAACGTTTTTCCAGACCCGGAAGCCCTACCAGCTCTAAAAGTTCCTTTACCCTTTCCTTTATAAATTCCTTATCTGCCTTACGTACATTGAGACCATATGCAATATTGTCAAATACTGTGAGGTATGGAAACAGTGCATAGTTCTGAAATACAAATCCTATCCCTCTCTCCCTTACCGGCACAGCATTTACACATACTCCATCAATATAAATGTCCCCGTCGTCCTGATGTTCCAGTCCAGCTATCATACGAAGAATTGTTGTTTTCCCACTTCCGCTTGGTCCTAAAAGCGCAATCAGTTTTCCTTTCTCAATGCCAAAGGTTACATCATCAGATGCCTTATAATCCCCAAATGTTTTGTTAATATTTTTTAATTCTATGTACATAGCTGCCTCCTTTTATTTTTGCTTTATTTCACGTACTATCGGCGGCTTCCAATCACCTGATATTACCTCTTCTTTTGCCAGATAAATACGCAGAATCAGATTAAATGGTTCTTTTGCCGACGGCAACCAGTTAGAAACCAGTGTTTCTTCCGGTCTTTCATGCTGAATCAGAATATCAATACTGCCGTCCTGGTTTTCCTGAAAAACATCACGATCATTGATACCATAACGGTGTATTTCGTTCTCCACAAGATACCGTTCCCTGTTGTCATATAATGTAATGGACCAGAATCCAAATTCATAAACAGGGGGCAACTGACCCTTTTCAAAATGAAGCTGATAGCTTTTTGTACCATCTAACAGTTCTCCCTGTGAATCATGGTATGTTCCAGGATAAACGCACATGGATACGGGATTTGCACCTAATCCATTGCGGGCCACATTGGCACGTAATTCAAAATTTGTCTTATAAATTCCAATGGAAGCATCGGGATAATTCCAGTTATTAATCCGTTCTCCCTTTGCCAGACGTCTGCTGGAATTTTCTATAAATGCCTTTGGAATATCTGCTATGGCCTCTCTTATCTCTTTATCATCCGTAAAGGTTTCTCCCACTCCAATCCCATAACTTTTCCACTGCTCCAGCTTCTGTACCGGTGCATATTTATCCCTGTTCTGCTCTAACAATCCGTTGAAAATTTCAAAAAATTGTTCCAGTGATAAATTGGTAATCTTCTCAATTGGTTTAAAATCAAGAGCGGAATCATACACGGGATAGATAACTTCCTGCTTTGCATTTCCATAGACTGAAAGCTGAATCTTACTTTGTATTTCTTTTACTGCCTCTACGTCGTCTTTATCATAAATAATGGTTCGGATAAGTCCCCAGATTTTATTGGTGGGCAATGCAATCTGCTTATAACCCTCTGGTATCTCTTCTGCAAAATCCGGTCCCGTAATCAGGTATCGTTCTGCCTGATTGCCGTCGCCGCCTGTACCGATTAGATGTTCACAGTTTGTATATGCGTCTAAAAAAGCAATGGAAACATAGCGGTCTAATTCCGGTTTTTCCAGTATCAGTGCTCCCTCACTTAAGTCCAGCCATGCCTGAGAGTATACGGTATCAATATTAGGTGCAACTACATTTTTAAAGGATGCATCTGCTAAAACCGTATTATGATGGAAGGTATTTGTCTTAGGAATTTTACTTCCGTCCTTTGATGGATTTAAGTAAGTTCTTCGTGTTAATTCAAAAATCACTGCGGGGTAAGCATAAACATATGCCTCATAAATGTCTTTATGTATCTTTTCTGTGTTAATTGCCATATAATTCTCCTTTTATATATATGTTTAATCTTCTACATTTTCTGGAAACAATTCTTTCAGGGCTGCTGCATCTACAAACTCTTTTATTTCATAATCTTTTTTAAAACGGTCATTCTCTACTGCCCATTTTTTAATCTTATTTAAATGTTCTACAGAATCTTCCTTAAAATCCAAAAGCAGCTTACTGTCTTCTAGATTTTCAATTACCTGATCCTGAGGAATGTTTGCCTTATCCTCTATAATCTCCGCAGCATCTGTTGAGTTCTCCTGCACCCATTCCTGCGTTTCTTTGATTGCTGCGAGAAATTTTTCTACCTTCTGCCGCTCTTCCTTTTGATATGTATCTGATGCAACATAATAGGCATCTACGGTTAATGATAAATCCTCCATGGTTAATAATGGTTTCATTCCGATCTCTTCCAGTTTCTTCGCAGAGGTGCCGGTGGTCCAGAATGCCGCGCCTTCTCCGTTGGATAATACACCCAAAGCCGCCTGACCGCTGTCTACGTTTACAATCTCCTGATCTTTCTTATCAATGTTCCCTGCTTCATAGGCAACTGCATTGAAATAATCTAAAATGGTACCAGGCAATGTTACAAGTCCTTTTCCCGACAAATCTTCCAGTTTTGTTATCTCTTCGGGATTTACATATAAACTGTAGTTCTTTGCAGACGTAAGCCTTGCTAGAACCCGTATATCTGATTCTTCCTGGGTATTTCCGATACGGTTAACCAATGCATAATCTGCAACCATTCCAATATCTGCCTGACCAGTCACAACGGCATCTACCGTATTAATCCCTGCTGCAAACTCTGTCATTTCAAGCTGGATTCCATGCTTTTCAAAGATTCCCTCTTCTACCCCAACAACGGCCAGATAATGGTCTATGCCTCCGGTAAATACACCTAATCGGATTTTTTCTATGGTTTTTGCTGACGTTTCCTTTGTTGCTTCTTTATCAGTTCCACAACCTGCTACACCTGCTGCGATTCCTAATACTAACAATAGTGATATCAATTTCTTTTTCATTGTGTCTCCTCCTTCTTACTTGATGTCTTTCTTGTATGTATTTATATACTATATGCCTATACCATTTCCACCTTAATTTCTGTAAACGTTTACACTTCCCTGTATGCTTTTTGTTTTTGTTCTTCCAGATATTGTGTTATTTACCTTGTACTGGAATTGCAAAGGCAAAAACTGTCTTTTATGCGCAAACGTTTACAGCATTGAACTTCAACAGTTCTACCGGGCTTTCTTCTTTTATTTTTTAGAATTTTTATAGTTTTTCTTTCTTTTTGTGTAAAGGTTTTCAGTTACATGATTAGGGTGTCAAAAGGTATTTTGGCTACCACGGTACCTACGGATTGCTTCGCACTCCTAAAAATATTCGAAATACGCCCTATTCGGGCTGCTTTCTCATATTTTGCGGGTCCCAAACTCATGCTTTTTCATGCAAGCATGACCTTTTGACCCTGGTACCTATAATATAAAAAGGATGCCGCAAACGCGACATCCCTTGTATTGTGATACTTATATATAATATTCTACTCTGTTACTGTTTTCTACCGATGCACAGCTCCCCCGAATTACCAGTTTTCCTTCCAACTCTGTCCGGACAATGCCTTTATGCCCGCCATTCATACGGTCTAAAAGCAGATAAAGTGCAAATTTCCCCATCTCTTCTCTGGGAAGCCTCACCGTAGTAAGCATTGGCTTTGTATACTGTGCCTCTTCAATATCATCGCTGGCTATAATGGAAGGAATATAATAGCGGTTCTTGTACTTATTCAGACATTTCAGCATCCCGACCGCTATGATATCGTTGGCACAATAAATCGCTGTGGGTGCATCCATCCGCTGAATCAGCTTCTCCATTACTTCATATCCTTCTGCTTCTGTATGCTCTGTTTCTATAATATAATTGATATCTAAGTCAATATTGTACTTAAACAACGTTTCCTGATACCCTTTATATCTGGATTCGTTATGACAGTCACCTACATATCCGATTTTCCTGTGTCCAAGCTGAATCAGATATTCCACTGCCAGAGCTGCTATCCTGCGGCCATCGCAAATTACCTCATCCACTTCATAGTTGGTGGAGTTTCGGTTCACTGATACAACACTCTTATATTTGGATGATAGTTTTTTTAATACTTCTGTATTACATTTTCCAATTATAATCAGCCCGTCTCTTTTCTGTTGATCTCCCTGTTCCATATCTGCAATCATCTTGTCAATATTTTCTGTCTTGCACTTTCTATCATTGGAAAAAATCGGCTGATGCCAAACTTTGGAAAGAATACACATCTGTTTATGTATTTCACTTTCTATAATCCTCTGCAATTCATTGAAAAATGGATCCGCCTCTGAATTTCCTGTACGCGTCATCAAAACATCAATGTAATATGTTTTCTGACTCGTTTGTGAAATGCCCTTTTTAAGATTCCGAGCCGCTTCATTTGGTATATAATTTAATTCCCGTGCCGTCTGCCAGATTTTCTCCCGAAGCGCATTAGAGGAACACTTATATCCCGGATTATTCAAAACTCTTGACACCGTTGCTGTTGAAACCCCTGCAATTTCTGCAATCTTTTTAATTGACATATTACATCCCCACCCTATTTCCTATTATTTTAATATGTTATATAGGATAATAGAATTGTTTTTTAATTTTGTCAAGTATTTATACATCAGAATTCTTCCATATCTTAGCAGTTAATTCCTGCTTTTCTTGCCTGACTGCATAATTCTTTTACCGGAAGGGTGTATTCCTTTCCCTCTTTGATAAAATGAGTTCCACATTGGCGAAATTCAAAATGAACATTTTTACGGATGCATTGTTCCCGAATAGAAAGCACCCAATCATAATTCAAGGGACGCGCTTCTCTATCTGATTCTCCGCCTACTACCACCAACTCAACTCCATCCAGATATTGTTCTATATTTATCTCTTCTATCAGAGGCTGGCAGATAATATTTTTATGCTTTATAGACAATTTTGCAAAGAAGGACAACCGTTCCTCTGCTCTTTGCTGATTCTCAATGGTACAGCCCACTCCTACATTGTCATAACCATCTCACCAGTCTTCCGGAATACACGCTTCGAACCGTTGTATACGTTTTGTCAAAAAGAAAAAATACAAATCCTTCCGTTCTTTTATCATCTCCCAGCATTCTCTGCGCCAGTCATCTGCTTCCTCAATTAAGAAATCACTTTGGAAGCATACATAAACCGTCTGCCCTGATTTTATTTTATATTCTCCCTTTTTATTCTTTGCAATGGGAGCATTGAACTTTTCGGTTTTTACAATCTCATTGGTATCTACCTTTCTTCTTGCATCTCCTTTGTGGATATAACAGAATTGACATCCTTCGCTATACCGATGACACCCCCGCCATGGATTCCATATTGCCATAACTGTACCTCATCTTAGATTTATTTTTATAATTCTTATTATTACAAAATAGTGCTTACAAATCAAGAAAAATCAATTTAGAGCATCATATCCGCTTTCTTTGGTTCGAATCTTCATAGCTTTACGAATCTCATAACTGAAGATCTTCCCATCCCCTACTTCTCCGGTAAAGGCTGCCTTTTGAATCGTCTCAATTACTTTCTGCTCCCATTCTTCTGAAGATACCAGAATTTCAAACTTAATCTTAGGCTGCATTACCACGTCTACCTCTGTTCCACGTACAAATTTCTTATAGCCCCTCTGCGCGCCACAACCCATCACCTGTGAAACAATGATACCATTTACCTGAATGTCATTTAAGGCAGACTTTACATCCTCAAATACCTCTTCTCTTACAATTGCTTCTACTTTTATCATCATATCTGCATTCTCCTCCTTTCTGAATCACCTTATGAATCGAGTCCATTGAACGTGGGATATGCACTTTCACCATGCTCTGAAATGTCCAGTCCAATCATTTCTTCCTTATCTCCTACTCTAAGAGGGGTAAATACTTTTACGACGGTAAGACAGATCAGGGTCCCGATTATTGCAACACCTATTGTTACCAGAATTCCGATAATCTGGGCTGCAAATAAATGATAATCACCAAATATCAGTCCATCCCAGCGTGCTACTTCGTTAATGGAACTTTTTCCGAAAATACCAGTTGCTATACCGCCCCAGATACCACCGATTCCATGACATCCAAAGGCATCTAATGCATCATCAATTTTTAATTTTCCTTTCAGGAAGGAGATCGCAAAACAGCAGATTGGACTTACAAGACCGCCGATGATAAATGCTGACCAGATGGGTACAAAACCTGCTCCCGGTGTAATTGCCACCAATCCTACTACTAATCCGGTAGAAGCACCTACCAGCGTTACCTTTCCTTCTTTTATTACATCCATAAGCATCCAGGAGAGCATTGCTGCCGCCGATGCCAGTGCAGTTGTTATGAAAGCATGTGCTGCCAGTCCGTTTGCCGCCAGAGCACTTCCGGCATTAAATCCAAACCATCCAAACCACAGGATAAATGCTCCTAATGCTACAAATGGAATATTATGTACACGATACACAATATGTTCATAGCCTTTTCTCTTTCCAAGAATCATGGAAAATACCAGGGCGCTGACACCTGAGCTGATGTGCACTACATTTCCGCCTGCAAAATCTACAGAACCGATTTCTGCCAGAAATCCTCCCTGTCCCCATACCATGTGTGCCATTGGATAATATACAATTATTGACCACAGTACAATGAAAAGGAATAACGCCTTAAATTTTACACGCCCTACCAAAGAACCGGTAATCAGTGCCGGTGTTATCATTGCAAACATCATCTGAAATCCTACAAATACCAGATGTGGAATGGTTGCAGCATAAGACCCTGCCTCATTCATTGCAATTCCCTCTAACCCAAACCAGCGGAAATCTCCGATGATTCCTCCGTGATTTCCTCCAAAAGAAAGGCTATAACCAAAAAGTACCCACATCACCACAGAGATTCCCATGATTGCTGTACATGCCATCATGGTATTTACCACATTCTTCCTTCGCACCAATCCTCCATAAAAAAATGCCAGCCCGGGTGTCATAAAAAATACCAGTGCTGCGCAAATAATCATAAAACCAGTGTCTCCTCCATTCATAATGTTCTCCTCCATTTCTTAATTCTTACAATTAACAAAGTGTCTATAAAAGTGGCTTCGACATACTCTGCTGGTCCTCCCCTCAATCATGAGGGAGAAGGCACTTTGCTGCGCCGCGCGCTGTCGCCTCAACGACTTTTTCCTCTGGCGCGCGTGTGCATCCTGCGCGGAGCGTTTTTATATTATAGGATTCCTATACCTTTCCAATTTAGTGTAACAACGTCTATCATTTCATGATTAGAATGTCAAAAGGTATTTTGGCCACATGGTACCTACGGATTGCTTCGCACTTTGTGCTCATGCACTCCTAAAAACATTCGAAATCCGCCCTATTCGGGCTACTTTCTCATGTTTTG
>CAZUKR010000072.1:12371-14010 GCA_964620885.1 uncultured Eubacterium sp. | reverse complement strand
CCTTGTAAAATGGGCTTTTCTCGATATCTTCGTTTCCGAAAGATTATCTCTTTGAAAACTGTGGTGCACGACGTGCTGCTTTGAGACCGTATTTCTTTCTTTCTTTCATTCTTGGGTCACGTGTTAAGAATCCGTTAACCTTAAGAGTTGGTCTGTATTCAGCATCTACCTGTAACAGTGCTCTTGCGATACCATGTCTAATCGCTCCTGCCTGTCCTGTGTATCCGCCACCTTTAACGTTTATTAAAACGTCAAATTTATCAACTGTTTCAGTTGCTACTAATGGCTGACGAACGATAACTTTTAAAGTTTCTAATCCTAAATATTCGTCAATACCTCTTTTATTAATTGTAACCTTACCGGTTCCAGGTACTAAATATACTCTGGCGATAGATTTTTTTCTTCTTCCTGTTCCATAATACTTTGTATTAGCCATGTCGTTTTTACCTCCTGATTAAAATGTTAAAGCTTCTGGTTTCTGAGCTTCGTGTTTGTGTTCTGTTCCAGCATATGCGAATAATTTCTTATACATCTGTCTTCCTAAAGGTCCTTTTGGAAGCATGCCTTTCACAGCAAGTTCGATAACTCTTTCCGGTTTCTTAGCTAACATTTCCTTTAAAGTGGTTTCTTTCATTCCACCTACATATTCGGAGTGATGATAGTAAATTTTCTGGTCTAATTTCTTACCAGTTACTTTAATTTTTTCTGCATTAATAACGATAACGTAATCACCAGTATCAACATGAGGAGTGAAGATTGCTTTATTCTTTCCTCTTAATACTTTTGCTACTTCAGATGCTAAACGTCCTAAAGTTTTTCCTTCAGCATCAACTACGTACCATTTTCTTTCAATTGTTGCCGGATTGGCCATAAAAGTCTTCATTAACTGTTACCTCCTTGAATTTTCCAATGTTACTCTGATATCCGAATGCCGTCCTAAAACATAAGGTGAAATTCATTCGTTCTATCATTTTCACACCATTTACATTTTTCTTTGTACATCAAAGCAAAAACACTTCGCCGGGGTTGTGGCTCACATTTCTAACTTGCCATACTGACCTATTATATTACACGCTCTCGTGTGTGTCAATAGTTTATTCTCATTTATATTCAATACCAATCATTGTAAGTCCGTGGGCGGGAGCCGTTGGTCCTGCTGCACTTCGTTCCATTTTTGCAAGCACCCGTTCCATTTCCTCGGGAGCTGTTTTACCTATTCCCACTTGCAGGAGGGTCCCTGCAATAATGCGCACCATATTATAGAGAAATCCTGTTCCGGTCACCCGTATGGTGATTACAGAACCGTTCTGTTCCACCTTGCAGGAAAGAATTGTCCGTACGGTATCTTCCACATAAGTATGTATGGAACAGAAACTTTTAAAATCATGTGTTCCTTCCAGATATTCTGCCGCCTTCTGCATCTTCTCTACATCCAGTTCCCGATAACAGAAATAAGTGTCCCGCCGCAGGGTGGGGATGGGTACGTTTCGATTCAATATACGATATTCATATGTCTTCTCGCTGTAACAGCGTCTGGGGTGAAAGTCCGGTGCTGTTTCACTGGATTCCTGCACCACAATATCCTCCGGCAGCCTCTGATTTAATGCATGGCTGATTTTTTCCGATGGTATGCGGGTGT
>CAZUKR010000072.1:0-12361 GCA_964620885.1 uncultured Eubacterium sp. | reverse complement strand
TGCCACATTTCCAAGGGAATGGACACCGGAATCCGTTCGGCTTGCTCCGATTACTTTGATTTCTTCTCCCAGCAGTTCTGATAATGCCTTGTTCAGCACCTCTTCTATGGTAATTCCGCTGGGCTGTATCTGCCATCCGCAGTAATTTGTTCCTTCATATGCTACAATCAATTTTATTCGTTTCATAATACTCTGGTTAAGATAACTGCTGCCATATATACTGCCTCTATTCCATATGACACGTAATCTGCTTTCTTATATTTTAACGGTTTCATTTTGGTTCTTCCTGCTCCACCATTATAGCACCGGGCTTCCATTGCCATGGCTAAATCGTTTGCCCGGCGAAAAGCGGAAATAAAAAGCGGTACTAATAGAGGAACCATAGCTTTTGCCTTTTTCATCAGGTTTCCGCTTTCAAAGTCTGCGCCTCTGGCAATCTGTGCCTTCATTATTTTATCTGTTTCTTCTATTAAAATAGGTATGAAACGCAATGCGATGGACATCATCATGGCGATTTCATGTACCGGTACACGAATTTTATTCAGGGGTCGTAATGCTTTTTCCATACCATCCGTCAATTGATTCGGTGTGGTGGTAAGGGTCAGTGTAGACGTTCCCAGAATTAAATAAATCAGCCGAATTGCCATAAACACTGCATTCTTCAGACCTTCTTTTGTGATTTTAATCTTCCACAAGGCAACGAGTGTTTCTCCTGGTGTTAAAAACAGGTTAAATACTGCTGTAATAATCAGTATAATAACAATGGCTTTTAATCCCTTCACCATAAACCCAAATGGTACTTTGGAAAGCCGTATCATCCCTATCAGAGCAAGGGTAATTATAAGAAATCCCCAGATACTGCGGAATGTGAATAGTGATATCACATATAAAACAACTCCCAGAAGTTTTACTCGGGGATCTAATTTATGAATGATGGAATCTGCCGGATAATATTGTCCGATGGTTATGTCTCTTATCATATCGTTTCCTACTTCTTCCTAATCTTTTTCCCGGAAGCACTTTAAAATTGATTCTTTGGCTTCTTTTAAGGTTGTTGCCGCTCCGTCCACAGGAATTCCCTTTTTCCGCAATTCATGCATCAGATAGGTCACCTGAGGTGCCGCAAGTCCTACTTCTTCCAGTTCCTGATAATGACGAAATACTTCCCTTGGGGTTCCGTCCAGCATAACTTTTCCACAGTTCATAACAATAAGCCGATTTACGTATTTTGCCACATCTTCCATACTATGAGACACTAAAATAATAGTCATTCCCAGTTCTTTATGCATCTGTGCCACCTGATCTAAAATCTCATCCCGGCCCCGGGGGTCCAGTCCAGCCGTTGGCTCATCCAGTACCAGTACCTCCGGCTTCATGGCAAGTACACCAGCTATCGCTACCCTTCTCTTCTGTCCCCCTGACAATTCAAAAGGAGACTGATACCAGAGTTCTTCCGGAAGCCCTACGTTTCGCAATGCTGTAAAAGCACAAAGCTCCGCTTCCTTTTTAGACAATCCCTGATTCCTTGGGCCAAAGCAGACATCTGCGAAAATTGTAGTTTCAAAGAGCTGGTGCTCCGGATACTGAAATACCAGTCCAACCTTGCCCCGCAGTTCCTTCATTTTAAAATCTTCGTCGTAAATATCTTGTCCATTATAATATATCCCACCGGAAGTAGCCTTAACCAGACCGTTCAAATGCTGAATCAAGGTAGACTTTCCGGAACCCGTATGCCCGATAATACCGATAAATTCTCCATCATCGATTTTCAAATCTATATCTTTCAGTGCATGAATCTCATATGCCGTTTTTTCACTGTAAACATAATTTACTTTATCTAATATAATTGACATAATGCATTCACCAATTCCCGTCTTGTCAATATTCCTTCCGGAACATCCAGTCCTGCTTTTCTCAATTCATATGCCAGTAATGTAATCTGGGGCACGTCCAGCCGATATGACTGCAAGGTATCCACCTGTGAAAATACTGTTTTTGGGGTTCCCTGCATTACTATTTTTCCGCTGTCCATAACGTATACACGATCTGCCCGGATAACCTCTTCCATATAGTGTGTAATGAGAATAACGGTTACTCCCTTTTCCTTGTTCAGATGCTCTACCGCATCCAGAACTTCTTTACGTCCATTGGGATCCAGCATAGCTGTAGGCTCGTCCAGCACAATACATTTGGGCTCCATTGCCATAACTCCTGCAATGGCCACACGCTGCTTCTGCCCGCCAGACAACTTATTGGGTGAATGTTCCCGATACTGAATCATCCCTACGGATTTTAGGCTGGACTCTACACGCTTCCAGATTTCATCCGTAGGAACTCCAATATTTTCGGGTCCAAAAGCAACATCTTCCTCTACAACACTTGCAATAATCTGATTGTCCGGATTCTGAAATACCATTCCGGCATTCTTGCGGATATCCCACAAGTTTTCTTCCTTTGACGTATCTTTTCCATCTACCCATAAGGTTCCGCCGCTTGCCTCCAGCAAAACATTAAGATGCTTGGCAAGGGTAGATTTTCCAGATCCATTATGTCCCAGCACTGCAATAAACTCTCCCTGCTGGATATCAATATCCACACCATCCAGTGCTGTATCAATTCCCACTACGTTGTCTTCTTCATCCCGTCTGATATATTCATGTACTAATTTTCTGGCTTCAATAAAATTCATTGTGCTCTCCTACTCGTCCCAGCTCAATCGGTGAAGTTCCCCTTCCAGTTTCATGTGATCAAACTCATTCTGACGCAACGCCTCATACAATACAACTGCAGCGGAATTGGACAGATTCAGGGATCGGGTTTCTCCAATCATCGGTATACGTACACAGGTTTCCGGATGCTCTTTTAAAATTTCTTCCGGAATACCCGCGCTTTCTTTTCCAAACATTATGAAACAGTCCGGTTCATAATTCACTTCCGTATAAACATGACGTCCTTTGGTGGTAGCCATATATATCTTTGCCCCGGGATTCTTCTCCATAAAGTCTTCCCAGTTCACATAACGTTTTACATCCAAATCTTTCCAGTAGTCCATTCCTGCACGTTTAATTGCCTTTTCACTTAGGGAAAATCCCAAAGGGTCAATCAGATGCAGGCTTGTACCGGTGGCTACGCAGGTACGTCCGATATTTCCCGTATTTGCCGGAATTTCCGGTTCAAACAATACAATGTTTAATTTTGCCATAAATGTTCTCTTTTCTGTATTTATTTCTTCTGCTCTGCCCGAAGTTCCTGTACGAATTCTTCTATACGGTCTAAAGCCACTTTCAGCCTATCCAGAGAATAGGCATATGAAATACGTAGGAATCCTTCTCCGCATTCTCCAAAAGCAGTTCCCGGCACTACTACCACCTTCTTCTCCCGAAGCATCCTGGTTGCAAATTCATCCGATGTTATGCCAAACTCCTGAATACTGGGAAATACATAAAACGCTCCATAAGGCTCAAAACACTGCAATCCCATTTCCTGAAAACGATGCATCAGATAACGGCGTCTCCCATTGTATTCTTCTTTCATAACCGCAACATCGTCATCACCATTGCGTACCGCTTCCACTGCAGCATACTGGCTGGTGGTTGGTGCGCACATAATAGCATACTGATGAATCTTTAACATCTGTTCTATAATATTTTTCGGTCCGCAGGCATATCCCAGCCGCCATCCCGTCATAGAATAAGACTTGGAAAATCCATTGATAAGTATTGTACGTTCTCTCATACCCGGAAGAGCCGCAATCGTCACATGATCGTCCAGATAGGACAGCTCTGCATAGATTTCATCACTTAACACATACAGATCATGCTTTATAACTACTTCTGCAATGGCTTCCAAATCTTCTTTTTCCATAATGGCTCCCGTAGGATTATTGGGAAAAGGCAGTACCAGCAGTTTCGTCTTAGGGGTAATTGCCGCTTCCAACTCCTCCGAAGTAAGACGGAATTCATTTTCCTCCTTTAACTCAATAATCACCGGAGTACCATTTGCCAGCACAGCGCAGGGCACATAGGACACATAGCTTGGCTGGGGAACCAACACTTCATCTCCCGGATCCAGCATGGCACGCATTGCCATATCAATGGCTTCACTACCGCCTACCGTAATCATCATTTCTGTATCGTAATCATAAGACACCTGAAATCTTCGTTCAAGGTATTTTGCAATCTCTACTTTCAATTCTTTTAATCCGGCATTGGAGGTATATGCCGTTTTTCCTTTTTCCAAAGAATAGATTCCTTCATCCCGTATATGCCATGGTGTATCAAAATCCGGTTCTCCCACACCCAGAGAAATAACATCCTTCATTTCTGCTGCAATATCAAAGAATTTCCGAATCCCAGAAAAAGGAATTTCTACAACGCGCTCTGATAATGGATTTCTCATAACGTCACCAGTTCCCTTTCATCTTCTTCCGGTTTTGTCATTATAGTTCCATGATCTTTATATTTTTTTAGAATAAAGTTCGTCTTTGTACTTAAAACAGAGTCCAATGTGGAAAGTTTATCTGATACAAACTGAGCAACTTCCCGCAGTGTCCTTCCTTCCAAGGTTACCAGCAGGTCATATCCGCCGGAAATCAAATATACTGCATTCACTTCTGGATAGTTATAGATACGCTCTGCAACAGAGTCAAATCCACGTCCCCGCTGAGGAGTTACACACACCTCTATCAGAGCGTTGACCTTTTCAATACTGGTCTTATCCCAGTTAATAAGGGTATGGTAACCGCAGATCACATGCTCTTCTTCCATAGCTGCCAGCTCATTTGCCACCGTAACCTCATCTACGCCCAGTACAATTGCCAGTTCCTTTAAATCCACTCTGCTGTTCTTCTCTATAAAGGTTAATATCTTCTCTCTTATTTCCATAACTGTCATCCTTTCCGTTCTGCTTTTTATACTGCATTATAAACTATTCTATAATACTTTATATAATTCATCTGTTTTTGGGGGCTCTAAAAATCTTCTCTCATCTTCATTCACCAGCACACGATCATTTCCCTCTGTTGCTTTTCCCACAACCGCTGCATGAATTCCCTGCTTCTCCAGTTCCCGCACCAGCATATTTCCATCCGGTGCTGCCATCAGCATGGAACCGCTGGAAATCAATTCATAAGGATTGATACCAAAAAATTCACATACTTCTATGGTCTCCTGCTTCACAGGTATCTTTTTCAAGTCGATTTCAAGTCCGACGCCAGATGCTTCTGCCATTTCCCAGAGTGCACCGAAAATTCCGCCCTCTGTAACGTCATGCATTGCACTAACGCCAGACTTAACGGCGGTGGCGGCCTCTGGTAGTACGGACAGATATACATCAAATCCTTTGGCTGTATCCACAAGCTGCTGGGGATATCTGGTTAACAGTTCCTGTTCTTTTTCTTTTGAAATAATAGAAGTTCCTTCCAGTCCAATCCACTTTGTAATAATAATATCATCCCCGGCTTCTGCACCTCCGGTTGATACCATCTGCCCTATCTTGGCTTTTCCCACACCACATACATTGATAAGGGGCTGATTCACGGCTTTGGTTACTTCCGTATGTCCTCCCATAATCTGTACATGAGCATCGGCACATGCTTCTTCAATCTGCCGCATCATTTCTTTCAAATCTGCTTCCTGTGCATGTTCCGGCAACAATATCGTCAGCATCACTCCTACAGGTTCTGCTCCCGCCGATGCAAGATCGTTTAATGTAATATGAATTGCAAGGTTGCCTATGTCGGTAGCGGTACCAGTAATGGGATCGGTAGATATCACAAACATTTCATCTTCTGAAAGTTTCATAGCTGCACAATCTTCTCCTACACCAGCTCCCATAAGAACCTCACTGCGTTTTGTATGTATTTGTTTAAATACGGAGCGTTTCAAGACGCTCTCCGGTACTTTTCCGACCTTCATGTCAACTTTCTCCTTTAGCCACGGTATGAATACAACACAAGGCTGTTCCATCCGTGAAACAGCCTTTCTAGTTATTCTTTTGGATTATTCATTTTGATCCTCTGGCCCCTTTGGTTCTTCTGGTTCCTTTGGATCTTCTTGCTCTTTTTCCTTATCCTTCTGCGCCTGTGCGTCTGCTGCTGCCTGGGCATCCGCTGCTGCCTGAGCATCTGCTGCCGCCTGAGCATCTGCCGCTGCTTGTGACTGCGCTGCTAATGCTGCATCATTCCACTGTGCCGCTGCTGCATTGATGGCTCCCGCATCCTGGGTTCCAATTGCTGCATTGATAGCTGCCACAGCGTCTCCGTTACCAGAAGCTGTTCCGATTAGAATAATCTTTGGAGATGCCCTATAGGTACTCTTATTAAAGACTTCTCTACTCTGCTCTGTACCATTTACCTTTACTACTTTCCAAAGCTGCGCCGTATATCCTACATGGGCAGACTGTTCTGTACTGGTATATCCGATAGGCTGACCTGGTGCTGCTTTGTACTGTACTCCCGGGTCTGTAGTAGAAAGGGTTTCACTGATATAACTTACTTCTCTTCCACTATCTCTGGTCTCTTGTCCAAAAATATTAAAATATAGAACCTTTCCTGCGGTATATCCTTCAATATAGATCGGTGCATCTGTATTATTTTTAAATTTCAAGTCTTTATATGTTCCTGCAATAGCCGCATCTTTAGATGGATCTACATAACTTACAATCATAGAATGATTAAAACGTTCTACTATATCCAGCTCTGCAAGGATTACTGCATTATAAAGTGTGGTAGACACCTGGCAAATTCCACCGCCATAGGTCTCCACTGTAGTTCCATTTTCATAAGAACCAGCCAGTGCATATCCATTGGATGCTTCAAATGGACTTACTGCTTCATATACCGAAAATTGCTCTCCGGGATAAATTACAGAACCATTGATTTTAGCAGTACCATTTTCCACATTCTTTGAACGTCCTGCTCCTGAAGAAGAGTAAGACGTGTGGAATCCTCCCAGCAAATCTTTTATCTTTGCCAGTTCTTCTTTTGTGCCTTTCGGCTCTACAATATCAGCAGCAATTTCCACGGAAGCATCTTTTCCATCCCACTTTAAAGAGAAATAGCTATCCAGTGCTGCAATAGATTCTTCTATATTAACGGTAACGCCCTGACTTCCGGGAATAACTGTAAAAGAACCATTTGCTCTTTCCAGTCCTGCATTTTCCGCTTTCGTATTCAGTACCTCTGCATTATCTTCTAACAATTTGACTGCTTTTTCTTTATCTACATGATAAGCAACATTATATACTTTATCTTCCTTTTCAAGGTCCTTCATCACTTTATAACGGGTGATTAAATTGCCGCTTTTTCCAAGTCCCACGGCCTCCTGCAAAATGTCCGGATTTCCCCAGGAAACGCCCAGTTCTTCTGCCGTCACTTCCAGCGTATTCTCGCCTGCCTGAATCGTGATTTTCTTATCCATCTGTCCGTCTATATAAGCTTCCACTGCATCGGCTGCTTCCTTCTGTGTCATTCCTCCTACAGAAATTTCATCCACATAGACACGTTCCGGTATAATATCTGTGTCTCTTGCCTCTGCGTTTACAGGAACTGATACAATAACTGCCAGTGCAAATACTAACATTAAAAAAGCGGCCGGCAGATATTTTTTCCAATTTTTTTTCATATATATTCTCCTACAATCTCATTTTTAAGCTTTATCCATTATTCTATCACAAACTGACGATTTTTCAAGATGCAGAACAACGAATATCATTGACATACATCTTTCATTTCTGTATATTATGAACATGGAAACCTTTCCGCTTATGCAAATGCTGAAACAAAAACAGACAGCACCATAGATGCCACTAATATTAAGACGATAACGGATGCAAATGCTTTTCTTTTTTTAGAGTTATTAAAGTTCATTCTGTTCACCTCTTTCTGTTTTATGTGGGAAAGCAATCCATTTTTTGATACAAACTACAAAGGAGTGCTTTATTATGACAATTTTTCAAGTCTTTGGTCTTTTTTTAATATTTCTCGGTGTATTTAATATGCTCCGCCGCAGTGCAGAACAACGTCATACAAATAAATGGCAGACTTTCTGGAAAAAGGAGAGTGCTTCTAACCTTACACTTCCTCAGGATATCAGCGAGCTTAACTATATTGATTTTTCCGGTGTGACTCTTCCATTTTCCCTTTTTGAAGATGAACTGCTGAATGAATACGAACAACAGATACTTCTTTTACGGGATGAAAAAATTCTGAACCTCAGCGGTTTCACCAATACAGAGTTAAAGCTTCAATACGGTACTTCCCATCTTGGCCATTTGATACAATGTGATCAAAACTTTATTGTTCTGGCACGCACCCTGAATCAATGGGGACATCGTCTCTATGAACTTTCTCATGTTTCCGAAGCCAAAACTGTTCTGGCCTTTGCAGTCTCCATCGGTAGTGACATGAAACCCACCTATGAGCTGCTCCTTCAATTGTACAAGGAATCCGGTGATTCTTCCTGTATTAATGATTTGAAAAGTTCTGCGGAAAAATTAAACACTCTGCGTAAGGCTTCTATTCTTGCTATGTTAGAAAGCGCCTAACCCTTTGGCATCCTTCCATATTGCGTCAGAATATGGTCTGTTTTTCTGGATGCTTCACTTTTTGTAAGCATTTCTATATTCACATCAATCTCTATTTTATGATATTCTGTCAGTTCCTTCAAGTATTTTTTTTGTCTTGGTGTTGCCGGACTCTGCTTTTTAGCCCGGTAAACCAGCGGTATAAAACGAAATGCTTCGGAATTCTGCTCTCCCCATTCGTTCCACAAATACTCCAATAAAACAAAGGTTGCCCTGGCATCCTCAAGAGCCCGGTGTCTTTGACTGCGTTCAATCTTTAAATATTCACAAAGATAATCCAACGTCTTTTTTTCCAGTTCCGGAAGGAATTTTCTTGAAAGCTTTAGTGTATCTATTCCATTCTTTTCAAAGGTTATCTTATGATTCACTGCATATTGTTTCAAAAAACTATAGTCAAACAGTATGTTGTGACCTGCTAACGGCAAGTCTCCACAAAATTCAAAAAAGCCTTCTACGGCTTCCTGTTCCATTACTCCTGCCTTTATCATTTCATCGGTTATTCCCGTAAGTTCCTGAATATCTTGGGGCACTTTTATCCCCGCATTTATTATTTTCTGATAAGTCTCTGTTATCTGATGATTCTCTACCTTTACGGCCCCAATTTCCAGTATCCGGTCTGTCTTTGCCCGAAGTCCGGTCATCTCCAAATCCACCACCACATAAGATTTTAGCATTTTTTATCTCCTGCCTTACACAAATCACTCAAAAAGCATTCACTGCATTTCGGACTGCGTGCTGAACATATCGTTCTTCCAAATGTAATAATCTGAATATTATAGAGAATCCAGTGATTTTTGGGCAGTACCTTCATCAGATCATATTCAATTTTTTCAGGGTCTTCTTCCTTGGTAAATCCCAGTCTTCTGGATATCCGTTTTACATGGGTATCTACTACGATGCTGGGCTCGTTGTAGATGTTCCCCCGAATTACATTAGCGGTCTTCCGTCCAACTCCCGGCAGGGAAATCAAATCTTCCAGACTGCTTGGCACTTCTCCGCCAAATTCTTCTATCAGCTTCCTTGCACATAAAATAATATTTCTTGACTTATTCCGATAAAAACCAGTGGAATGAATATCCTGCTCCATTTCCTTTATATCTGCACCGGCAAACTTCTCCAGACTATCATACTTTTGAAACAGGTCTGCTGTCACAATATTTACTCTGGCATCGGTACACTGGGCACTTAGAATAACTGCAATTAATAACTGCCATGGGCTGTCATGATTCAGATAACAGCGGTATTCTGTGCCAAATGCTTCATCCAGACGTTTTAAAATTTCTCCCGTTCTCTTGGTCATGATTCTCCTCCTATGCAGCTTACCTCTGCCTGTCCGGTCAGTGGATTCTTTTGTTCATAAGAAAACAGATAAAAAACCCTGTCACCTTTTTGGGGGTATCCCTCAATCGTTTTTTGCTTCATCAAAAGATTCATATCATAATAGAATGGTTCCACATGAGACATCTTTCCATTTTTACAATACCTTCTGGTCTGTTCTTTGAATTCTGCCATAGGTGGAGTCCATGCAGGACGCGTCTTCATATTTTCCCGATAATACAAATCAAAGGTTAAGGTCTCCTGATATAGTTCTTCATGCTCCTTATCCTTTTCTCTTATAAATTCCAGTAAAATCTCACAACGGCGGATACGTGAATGATGAAGGGCAAAGAGCTTATGTTCCTCATAATATTCGCCCAGCTCCAGAAAAAGATAAAAGGGATTCTCATACAGCAACTCCATTACTTTCATGGTCATTTCGTATTGTCCGCTGTTATAATATACCTCCAGCATTTCCTCTACTTGTTTGATTTTCAATACTTCTTCATAGGACAGCCAATGAGTGGCCAGCACTTCATAGGGAGGGTTGGACTGATAAATCAGCCCGTATTCTTTCCGCTGTTCATACATATAGGAACCTTTCAGTACTTTAAGAAATCCAAGCTGAAGCTGTTCTGGCTTTAGCTGATAGATTTCCCGAAAAGATTCTGCAAAGGTATTAAAATCTTCTTTGGGAAGTCCTGCAATCAAATCTAAATGCTGATGCACATTCCCTGCCTGCTGTACTTTTTTCACCACTTCTTCCAAACGGGATAGATTCATGGTTCTGCGGATTTCCTGTATCGTAGGTGCAAAGGTAGACTGAACTCCAATTTCCAGCTGTATCAGTCCCGGGCGCATATCAGCGATTAAATTCATCTCTTCTTCCGTTAATAAATCCGCCGAAACTTCAAAATGAAAATTTGTAATTCCATTATCATGCTCTTTGATATATCTCCATATCTCCATCGCATGGTTATGATTGCAGTTAAAGGTTCTGTCTACAAACTTTACCTGGGGTACCTTACGATCTAAAAAGAACTGCAGCTCTTCTTTCACAAGTTTCAGGGAGCGAAAACTCAGCCCCTTTTCTATAGAAGAAAGACAGTAGCTGCAGGAAAATGGACACCCCCGGCTCGTTTCATAATATATAATCCGATTTTCAAATTTTTCCAAATGCTCATAGCAAAAAGGAAGCTTGTCCATTGAAAGAGATTCTCTTGTATTTGTCTGCACCAGTTCCTTCTCGTTCTTCCGGAATATGAGACCTGAAATTCTCTCTAATGTATCTTCTTCCCGTTTCCCGACGTAATATCCGCATAATTCCCGAAAAGTTTCTTCTCCTTCTCCAATCATAACTCCTGTTACCATGGGATGTTTTCTTAAAAACTCTTCCGGTTCATAGGAAACTTCCGGTCCGCCCACCCAGATAGGAATATTCGGGCGCAGCTTATGGATCTCTGTAATCAATTCCTGTACATAACGGAAATTCCAGATATAACAGGAAAAACATATTACATCTGTTTTTTTCTTATATATTTCCTGCAAAATATATTCTGTTCTGTGATTGATTGTATACTCCGCCAACTGTATATGCTCTGCATATTCTTCTGCATATGCCTTCAGGCTGTATACCGCCAGATTGGAATGTATATATTTTGCATTAATTGCGGTCAATAAAATATTCATAGTGGATTTCCTCTTAGATTTTTCTTAAATTTCAGTATAGCACATTTTTCTTCGGAATGAAATTCTTTTGACAGACTACAGGTTCTATGTTATTTTTGAAGTAGTATTTATTATTTAGAGAGAAGAAGGAATTTCTATGAATCAGGACGAATTTGAACGCTTGGCTGAATTATTTAAAATATTTGGAACTCCTACCAGACTACAGATTCTGTATGCCTTAGTGGATCAGGAAAAATGTGTACTGGATATTGCCAAGGAACTTGGTATGTCACAAAGTGCTATTTCTCACCAACTTAGCATCTTAAAACAAAACCGGCTGGTAAAAAACCGCAGAGACGGAAAAACCATCTTCTATTCTCTACTGGACTCTCATGTACTTACCATTATTGCACAAGGTCTGGATCATATCCGGGAATAATCTTATTCCATTACCCTTTTTCATGGTATATCATGGTTCTTTTATTTTTTACCCTTCATGCTATATCTACAGGCTTATCCGCCAAGTACAAAAGAAGGGTAACTACTTAATGAGACGCTATAATCCACCGTTTAACGGTAAACGCTATGTTCTTAACCATAGTACACATGAGGTTCATGATTTAGATGTTGAAACTTCGGACTGTAGAATCAATACAATTAAAAACGCATATATTTTCAATTGTAATTCATTTGAACAGGCTGAGTTTTCTTCTATTTTGGTTGATGGCCACAACTGCGACGGATGCTATTACTGTATGTTGAAAGAATATAGGGACTAAATAAAAAGAGGTTG
>CAZUKR010000071.1:0-14160 GCA_964620885.1 uncultured Eubacterium sp. | reverse complement strand
TCACAAATGTCGATATGGCTAACAATGAATAGAACCAACCGCGAGTCTGATCGATACCTTCGCAGATGAAATCCGCCGGGAACAGCTCATTAAAGTTATCTTTATTTTCAAACGGGTAGTGATGCTGTGCAAAAGGCATTGCCCCTGAGTCGAACCAGCAATCAACCACTTCCGGTACACGCTGCATCTCTTTTCCACACTGTGGACACTTGATGGTTACTGCATCAATATAGGGACGGTGCAGTTCAATCTCATCAGGACAATTATCAGACATTTCTTTTAATTCTGCAATACTTCCTACGGAATGCATATGACCGCATTCACACTCCCAGATATTAAGCGGCGTTCCCCAATAACGGTTACGGGAAATTCCCCAGTCCTGTACATTTTCCAACCAATCACCAAATCGTTTTTTTCCAATACTTTCCGGAATCCAGTTAATGGTGTTGTTGTTACGGATTAAATCATCCTTTACTTCTGTCATCTTGATAAACCATGATTCTCTTGCATAGTAAATCAGCGGTGTATCGCATCTCCAGCAATGTGGATAATCATGTTCAAATTTAGGCGCATCGAGTAACAGCTTCTGATCTTCAAGATCCTGTAAAATCATATCATCTGCCTTTTTACAGAATACACCTGCATATGGAGTCTCTTCTGTAAGCTCACCTTTGCCGTTTACAAACTGAACAAATGGCAGATCGTATTTTCTTCCAACTTTGGAGTCATCCTCACCAAAGGCTGGCGCAATGTGTACCATTCCGGTACCATCCGTCATGGTTACATAATTGTCACAGGTTACATAATGTGCTTTCTTGCGCTGTTTTTCAGCTGCATCCCTGCCGCCCTGAAACAAGGGCTCATATTCTTTATACTCCAGATCTGTTCCTTTATAGGTTTCCAGCACTTCATATGCCTTTTCTCCTTCTTCTACCAAAGAACCAAGTACACGGTCCAGCAAAGCTTCTGCCAGATAATAAGTGTATCCGTCTGCTGCTTTTACTTTATTGTACACCTCATCCGGGTTTACACACAGTGCCAGGTTGGAAGGCAGTGTCCATGGTGTAGTGGTCCATGCCAGGAAATAGGTATCTTCACCGATTACCTTGAAACGTACAATTGCAGAACGCTCTTTTACTGCCTTATATCCTTGTGCCACTTCCTGCGCAGACAAAGGTGTTCCACAGCGCGGGCAGTAAGGAACAATCTTAAAGCCTTTGTATAACAGTTTTTTATTCCAGATTTCTTTCAATGCCCACCATTCGGATTCAATAAAGTTATTTTCATACGTAACATATGGGTTATCCATATCTGCCCAGAAGCCTACCTTGCCGGAAAAGTCTTCCCACATTCCTTTGTATTTCCAAACACTTTCCTTACATTGATTGATAAATGGTTCCAAACCATATTCTTCAATCTGCTCTTTTCCATCCAGACCTAACATCTTTTCCACTTCCAACTCTACCGGAAGACCATGGGTATCCCAGCCTGCCTTACGTGGAACCATCTTTCCCTTCATAGTCTGGTATCTTGGAATCATATCCTTAATAACACGGGTTAATACGTGCCCGATATGGGGCTTTCCATTTGCAGTAGGAGGACCGTCATAGAACGGATAGATTTCTCCTTCTTTGCGGTTTTCCATACTTTTGCGAAAAATATCCTTATCTTTCCAGAATTGCTCTACCTGTTTTTCTCTTTCTACAAAGTTTAAATTCGTATCGACTTTATTATACATATGCGTATGTGCTCCTTTCATTTAAACAATTTAATGTATTTATCCTATAATAAATCAAAGTGTCTTCGACACTTCGGCTCCCCTCCCCTCAATCTTGAGGGAGAAGGCGCTTTGCTGCGCCGCGCGCCGTCGCCTCTGCGACTTCTTCCTCTGGCGCGCGTGTGCATCCTGCGCGGAGCGTTTTAATTTATAGGAAATTTCCTATAAATTTAAAAAAGCTCTGCCTGTAAAAGGACAAAGCTCATAAATGCGTTGTTAACCACCTGTTACATTGTACTTAAAGAAATTTATTCATTTCTCTGCATACATGATTCCCATAACGGAGGAATATCCCGTCCGTACCTACTTTTGCCATCTGGCAAGTTCAGCCGGCAACTTGGAAGTGATGTTCCGGTATTTCTTACTAGTACCGGTTTCCACCCTCCCGGCTCTCTGAAACGTTCAAACAATACCATACTGTCTTCGTCATCGTCTTTTCTATTCAAATCATTTTCAATTATAAAACCTGCAATATCTATTGTCAAGACATTGCAGGTTCTTTTCGGTTTCTTTTTATATCAGTAATTTAGTATGTACCATATTGATTCAGAAATTCATCATAAATACCGGTGCTCAGTGCATATGTTCCTAATGCGAACAACGCTACATAAGCAATAAGACCAATTGCTCCGCATACAATACCTGCAATTGCCATTCCTTTTTTCTCATTCTTCACAATCTGAACAATACCAAGTATAACTGCTATAAGTCCAAGAATAATTGGTGCATATGGGACACAGCAAATAGTAACAAGAGATAAGATTCCAAGAACCATGGATGCAATTCCAAGTCCGTTGGACTGACCTTTCTGTGGTGCACCATTCACTTCATTGTAAGAATTTGTCTCTGTTACATTTTGGTTGTTTTCATTCAAGTTATTTTCATCACTCATTTTCTAATCCTCCTCATTAATAACTACAGAAATTATATCAAACACTTTTACGCATTACAAGAGGAAAATATAAATTATTTTATATTCAGACTATTTTTTACTTGTTTTATGTAGAAAAACCTTGCCAAATCACTATTTTGTGGTAAAATACAAAGGTCGGTCACTTCCCTATTATAGGTGCCCTGAAATAGAACATTATTTGTTTCCCGAAATTACCTGTTTACGGGATAGATAAGAGAAAGAAGGATTAAATTTATGAACATGAAAAGAGAGGACGTCCGTAACATTGCCATTATTGCTCACGTTGACCATGGAAAAACAACTCTGGTTGATGAGCTGTTAAAGCAAAGTGGTGTGTTCCGTGCGAATCAGGAAGTACAGGAACGTGTTATGGACTCTAATGATATTGAACGTGAGAGAGGTATTACCATTCTTGCCAAAAACACTGCTGTTTTTTATAAGGATGTAAAAATCAACATTATTGACACTCCTGGACATGCTGACTTCGGTGGTGAAGTAGAGCGTGTTTTAAAAATGGTAAATGGTGTTGTTCTGGTGGTTGATGCATTTGAAGGTGCCATGCCTCAGACTAAATTCGTACTGATGAAGGCTCTGGCTTTGAACCTTCCTGTTATTGTATGCATTAATAAGGTTGACCGTCCAGAAGCTCGTCCGGATGTTGTAATCGATGACGTTTTAGAATTATTTATGGATTTGGATGCATCAGACGAACAGTTGGACTGCCCTTTCATCTATGCCTCTGCAAGAGATGGATATGCCATGAAAGACTTAAATGATGACAAAATGGACATGACAGCCCTATTTGAAACAATCATTGACTATATTCCTGCACCAGAAGGTGACCCGGATGCCAATACCCAGGTGCTTATCAGTACCATAGATTACAATGAATACGTTGGACGTATCGGTGTTGGTAAGGTAGATAACGGAGTTCTTAAGGTAAATCAGGAAGCAATCGTTGTAAACCATCATGATCCAGATAAATCCCAAAAGGTTCGTATCAGTAAATTATATGAATATGACGGATTAAACAAAGTAGATGTAGCGGAGGCTAAAATTGGTTCTATCGTAGCTATTTCCGGTATTGCAGATATTCACATTGGTGATACCATCTGTTCGCCGGAAAGTCCGTCAGCTATCCCATTTCAGAAAATTTCAGAACCTACCATTTCTATGAATTTTGTGGTAAATGATAGTCCCCTGGCAGGACAGGAAGGTAAGTTCATTACCTCCCGCCACCTCCGGGACAGATTGTTCCGGGAATTAAATACAGACGTTTCTCTCCGTGTAGAAGAAACAGACAGTCCGGACAGCTATAAAGTTTCCGGCCGTGGAGAACTTCATTTATCTGTATTGATTGAAAACATGCGCCGTGAAGGATTTGAATTTGCGGTAAGTAAAGCTGAGGTTTTATACCAGACAGACGAAAACGGCAAAAAATTAGAGCCAATGGAAACTGCTTATGTAGATGCTCCGGATGAATTTACCGGAAGTGTTATTGAAAAGTTAAGTCAGCGAAAAGGAAATCTTCAGAATATGAGTCCTATCAGTGGCGGCTACACCAGACTGGAATTCAATATTCCGTCCCGTGGACTGATTGGATACCGCAGCGAATTCATGACAGATACCAAGGGAAATGGTATTATCAATACTATTTTCAGCGGCTATGAAGCATATACCGGAGAAATCTCCTATCGTAAAACTGGTTCCCTGATTGCCTTTGAAACAGGAGAATCTGTAACCTACGGTCTGTTTAGTGCACAGGATCGCGGAACTTTGTTTATCGGAGCCGGACAGAGAGTATATGCCGGTATGGTTATCGGACAGAGCGCAAGAGCCGAAGATATTGAATTGAATGTTTGTAAGAAAAAACATCTTACCAATACACGTTCTTCCAGCGCGGATGAATCGCTGACTCTGACTACTCCAAGAGTATTGAGTCTGGAACAGGCACTGGAATTTATTGAAACGGACGAACTGTTAGAGGTTACACCGGAAAGTCTCCGTATTCGCAAACGTATTCTGGATCCTACCTTACGTAAAAGGTCCGGAAATAAAAAATAAAAAAGAGAGGTTTGTCGGGAACATTGGATTTCCCGACAAATCTCTTTTTCTTCTTTACGCCGTTCTTGCCTTCAACCGGTTTATTAGCATTGATGCTGCCAGTATTGCTGCCGCAAACACTCCGATTATTAGATAATTTCTATAAATTTCTCCCGCCTCTGCGAAGCTTTTTATGCTCCACACTTTATTATTTGACACAATGTACCAGTAAGATGGAATAAATTTCACTACATTCTTTACCCCTTCACTCATTATTTCCAACGGTACAAAGGCTCCACCTAGAAAACTAAAGCCCAATCCCAGTACATTGGCTACCATATTAAGCTCTCCACCATCCCGGGTTACCATTCCTGCAAAAAAAGCCACACTTAAGCATACCAGCATATAAACCAGTGCATTTAGAACACTTAAGACCCCTCCAACACTTCTCATTTCGTCTGGATACAGGAAAAATGCCGGTATCATAAACACTGCATATATCATCAGCATAAGCCCCATACTTCCCAGTATCATCTGCAGGTTACGGTTTAGAAATGACATGGAACAGCATTTATTTCTGGCATCTATATCCTTTTTATTAAATACTATTAACACCTGACCAAGAGCCATTATCATCACACATAAAAATATATAACTTATAAACTGAAAGTAGAGACTTGCCATGGGTTTTTCCTGTGCATCTTCCTGATGCAGGAATTCCACTCGGCTTTCTTCCTGTACATCCAGAAGTGCCTGGTCTGCCGCTGCCTCTGGTTCGTATCCGCTGTCCATATACATGCCCAGAATTCCAAGAAATCTGCTAATTTCTATTTCTGTAAAGAACGCCGTGGTATTTCCGGGAACCACAGTTCCTTCCAGCAGCTCTTCCCGTTTCCCCTGCTGAAACTGTTCTGTAAAATCCTCTGGTATAATTAATACATACTCTACCGTCCGATAATACATCTCATCCAACAGTTTTTTATGGTCTTTGGGAATTTTCTTTATGCTATTTTTTTCCGAAAGATACTCTTTTAATGCTTCTCCCAATACACCCTGATCCCGATTCTCAAGTCCGATGCTTATAGATACTTTTTCAAAGTCTGCCATGTCTTCTTTCCCGGAAGAACCTGTTAGCAACAGGGTAAGGGCAAAGAAAATACCTATATAGATACATATTGAAAGCTTATTTCTTTTTGTAATTTTAAAAAACACCTTAAATACTTGCATATCGTTCCCTCCTTACCATAAGATATGAACCAACGCACAGCACCAGCGTAATAATGAAAAGACTGAGAATACATTGATTATATCTTGTATAGTCCTCATAGATATTCAGACTGTATAAGGCATTTACCACTAATGCCGCCGGATTAATCCTATTCACTACCGGGGCATACTGTTCGATGTAATAATACATATTTCCTATCATAAGGCCTGCCATAAAACACTCCAGCATGGTAACCCCAATACTGATTCCTTCTTTTACCGTCTGCGTCTGTTTTCCAACAGAGGATATAAAAACGCCTGTCATAACTCCAATTGCACTTCCCATAAGAAGAACCAGAAGAATCCTTCCTGTCTGCTCTCCAAAGTTAATCTTCATGGCATACCGAAGATATGCTGCACCCAATACAGTACATAGGAACTGCAGGGTGATATTGGCACTAATATCTGCCAGCATAACCACAAAACGATTGGTGCTTGCTGCTACTCTTCTTGCTGCCAAATCCGATAAATTGGCTTTGAATTCCCTGGTAGACTTAACCCCCAAAAAGCATCCATACAGACTAGTCATAGCAAGTAAAGCATAAAAGTAATTCATCATCATATCCATATTCTGATTGGTAATACTGCTTTCTTTTAAATAATTCCACTCTTTTCCCAGATTTTCTGCTGCCCTTTGTATCCCTTCCGGATGGGCTTGGGCAATATTGGAAAATGCCCGTACTGTCTGCTCATATTGCTCCTGTATACTTTTTAAAATACTCTGCTCTGTTTTCTCAGCAGTTACAATCAGCTTCAGCTCTTTATCATTCCAGAAGATTCCTGCTACCTCTTCTTTTTCCAATAACTTATTTGCCTCTTTTTCATTTACCGAAACTATTTTTATCAGATCATTTTCTTTTTCCAGTTGCTTCAGCAGTTCTTTAAACTCCTTCTGAGGCGCCTCCTTTTCCACATATGCCACAGGAATCTGCTGAAACATAAGTTCCGTTTCATTTGCACTTCCAAAGGTAACCTTGAAAAGTGTTCCTAAAATAATGGGGAATAAAAGGCTCCAGAATATCAGATATTTTGCCCTCACATTTCTGAGCAGACTATATCCATAAGTTCGTATAAACATCCTGTCACCCCCTATTCTTCTGCGGAATCCCGGAGCTGTTTTCCGGTGATTTCCAAAAACACATCATTTAAGGTGGGAAGCTCTGTATATACCCGCCCGAAACTAATTTGATTTTTCTGGAAATAATCCAGTACCCGCACCAGATTATGTTTTCCGCCGCTGCAGCGGATATCCAGAATTCCGTTCTTATAATCCACCTGATATATATGCTGCAGTGCTTTAATTTCTTCCAAATGCTCCGGCTCCAGCTTCATCACTTCCATATGAATCTTTTCCCCGGTCTTAATCATTGCTTTCAGCTCTTCCTTCGTGCCGGAAGCTACACAGCGCCCCTTGTCCAGAATTGCAATCCTGCTGCAGATCTGCTCTACTTCTTCCATATAATGTGATGTATAAATTACAGTGGCACCTTCCTGGTTCAACCTCTGGATTCCCTCTAAAATTCTGTTTCGGCTCTGGGGATCTACTGCCACAGTAGGTTCATCCAGAATAATCAACTTTGGCTTATGAGCAATTCCACAGGCAATATTCAGTCTTCTCAGCAACCCCCCTGAAAGCTTTTTAGGTAGAAATTTCCGAAAATCCTCTAATCCTGAAAATGCAATTGCCTCTTCCACATACTGCTTTCTGGCGGCTTTATCTTTTACATAAAGTCCGCAGAAGTAATTGATATTTTCCTGTACCGTCAGTTCCTCGAATACTGCTACGTTCTGAAGCACAACCCCAATCTGCTTTTTGATATGATAGCTGTCCGGCTGAATCTCTTCTCCAAATACCTTTACACTTCCTTTATCAAAGGAAAGCAATGCTAAGATACAACTAATTGCTGTGGTTTTTCCACTTCCGTTTGGTCCTAAAAGTCCAAAAACTTCTCCCTTTTCCACAGAAAGATTTAAATGATCTAATGCTACCAGTTCTTTATACCTTTTTACCAGATTTTCTATCTGCACAATTTTTTCTGCCATAATACATCCTCCTCATATATTCTTTTTGTATCTTTATCTTAGCAAATTCCTTTTTTCAAAAACAGTGTACACTGTCATTTTCAATTATGACAAATGTCACTTTTCTTACAAATTCTTGTGAAACCCGCTGCAATATACTATAATAAAGAAAAATTATGGGGAGGACTCTTATGCGCGTTTTTTTAGATAAATTATTTTTACTGGCAGGCTGTTTTCTTTTTTTACTCTACAATTATCCCCAGGTTGAGATACCTCATGTTCTGGCATTACTTTCTGCCATTATCTTTGTATGTCTCTGCACCTACAACAACCCGGATGCACTCCCTCTAATAACCTTAAGAAAACCTGTGCTTTTTATGGAAGCTGCACTTTTTATTATCTTTTTACTGGCAGGATGTACACAGCCATATTTTGCTTTCTTTCTACCTCTTCTTTTCTATGAACTGATAGAGGAATATAACTGGTATTTAATGATTCCTGCACTTGCTGGCGCTTTTGTTGCTTCCCGTTCCCAGAGGGCAGGATTTCTGCTGTTATATCTAATGCTATTCCTTCTCACTTACTTCATAAGGAAAAAGTCTCTGGGGCTGATCCGGCTGGAAGGGGACTTCAAGCTGCTCCGCGATACTTCTACGGAATACAATTTACTGCTGCACCAGAAGAATCAGGAACTGCTCAAACAGCAGGATTATGAAATTCATGTAGCAACCTTGAAAGAACGAAACCGTATTGCCCGGGAAATTCATGACAATGTGGGACATATGCTTTCCCGCTCTATTCTTCAATCAGGAGCATTAATTACCCTTAATAAAGATTTGCAGTTAAAGGAGCCTCTGAATTCCTTAAAGGATACCCTTTCTCTTGCCATGGATTCTATCCGGGAATCCGTTCATGATCTTCACGATGAGTCGGTGGATTTAGAATCTTCCCTTTACATCCTTTTGCAGGATTTTAAGGATTATGATGTTTATGTAGAATACGATATGGGCCCTGTCCTTCCTAAAAATGTAAATTACTGCTTTATTGCTATTATGAAAGAGGCACTTTCTAATATTTCCAAACATAGCAATGCCACAAGAATTCACATTACTGCAAGAGAACATCCCAGCCTTTATCAGTTTACAATAGAAGATAATGGATTGGATATTTCTATTCAAAATACGGGAATCGGACTGGAAAATATGAAAGAACGAGTAGATATTCTTCATGGTAATTTCACCATTTCCACAGAACATGGTTTCCGCATCTTTGTTTCCATTCCCAAGACAGAATAAATAATAGTATGGAGGTTTCTTATGAATATTGTAATTGTAGATGATGATAATCTGGTTTCACTTTCCCTAAAGACCATTCTGGAGTCTTCCGGAGAGGTTACGGTTGCTGAAATGGGAAAAAACGGAAAGGAAGCTATTGCTCTTTATGAAAAGCATCGCCCGGAAGTTCTCCTTATGGATATCCGAATGGATACTATGACCGGGCTGGATGCGGCAGAAATTATTTTAGCCCAGCATCCCGATGCCAGAATCTTGTTTCTTACCACCTTTTCGGATGATGAATACATCGTCCGCGCCCTCCATCTGGGAGCTAAGGGTTATATCTTAAAACAGGATTTTGAAAGCCTGCTGCCTGCCTTAAAAGCAGTAGTCAACGGACAGAGTGTCTTTGGAAGTGAGGTGATTGGAAAGCTGCCAGGATTTTTAACCCAGTCTAAAACAATTAACAGCAATACCCTTGGAATTACCGAAAAAGAAATGGATTTGATTGAATTAATTGCAGAAGGACTCAGCAACAAGGAAATAGCAGAACGCTTATTTCTGGGGGAAGGCACCATACGGAATTATTTAAGCTGCATATTGGAAAAACTGAATTTAAGAGATCGTACACAGCTTGCAGTATTTTATTACAAAAATCTGAAATAATCTTTTATTCAAAAAAGGGATATTCTATGTTCAGCCCATAGAATATCCCTTTTAAATTTATTTTGCGAATGTCTTACATTTTCTTGATTCTTTCAATAGCTGATAATGTATTTTCGTAAGTACCAAATGCAGTAAGTCTGAAATATCCTTCTCCACTTGGTCCAAATCCGGAACCAGGAGTTCCTACCACATTGGCTTTTTCTAATAAGTAATCAAAGAATTCCCAGGAAGTCATCTTATCCGGTGTTTTTAACCAGATATATGGTGCGTTCACTCCGCCAAATATCGTATAACCTGCATCCTGAAGTCCTGCCTTAATAATAGCAGCATTTTTCATGTAATAAGCTACCTGTTCTTTTAACTGAGCTTTTCCTGCTGAGGAGTAAGTTGCTTCTCCTGCTCTCTGAATGATATAAGGTGCTCCGTTAAACTTGGTTCCATGGCGGCGTGCCCACATAGCATTTAAGGAAACATCTCCACATTTCAGTTCTTTTGGCACTACGGTATAGCCAAGGCGTACCCCTGTAAATCCTGCGTTTTTAGAATAACTCTTTAATTCAATGGCACAGGTTTTAGCACCCTCACACTCGTAAATAGAATGTGCCACATCGCTTTCTGAAATATATGCTTCATAGGCAGCATCATAAAGAATCACTGCTCCCACTTTATTTGCGTAGTTTACCCATTCCTGCAGCTGTGCCTTTGTAATGGTGGTTCCAGTGGGGTTATTTGGCAGACACAGATAAATCATATCTGGTGTCTCCTTTGGAAATTCTGGTACAAAACCATTTTCCATGGTACATGGCATATAAATAACGTTGCTCCACTTCTCTGTCTTGGCATCATATACCCCTGTTCTTCCTGCCATTACATTAGAATCTACATATACAGGATAAACCGGGTCACATACTGCTATCTTATTATCTACGGAAAAGATTTCCTGAATATTGGCTGAATCACTTTTTGCTCCGTCAGAAACAAAAATCTCATCTGCTGAAATATCGCATCCTCTGGATTTGTAATCATTTTCTATAATGGAATTTCTTAAGAACTCATATCCTAAATCCGGTGCATATCCGTGGAATGTCTCTGCCTGTCCCATCTCATCTACTGCCTTATGCATTGCTTCAATCACTGCTGGTGCAATCGGCTGTGTTACATCGCCGATACCAAGGCGGATAATACTTGCATCTGGATTCGATTCTGTAAATCCTTTCACCTTTTTTGCAATATCACTAAATAAATAGCTTCCTGGTAACTTTTGGTAGTTGTCATTAATCTTGTACATCTTACTCCTCTTTCTGCCCTTGGCTGTTTATTTCATTTCTTCTGGCAATTCAATCTCGCCGTCAAATACTGTCGTTGCAGGACCTGTCATATATACCGGTGCATTACCGCCGTCCCACTGTATTTTCAAATCACCGCCCAATAATTGTACGGTAACTTCCTCCTGAACAAAACCATTCAGCATTGCTGCCACTGCTGTAGCACAGGCTCCGGTTCCACAGGCAAGGGTTTCGCCGCTTCCCCGCTCCCACACCCGCATACGCAATGTATGGTTATCTATAACATTTACAAATTCTGTATTAATCCTTTTTGGAAAACGCTCATGGAATTCAAAATCCGGTCCCAGGAACTCCAGATTAAGTTCCCTTACATCTTCTTCCATAAAAACAACACAATGGGGATTTCCCATAGAAACACAGTTCATCCGGTACTCTCTTCCTTTTACTTCCAGGGGGATCCCTATGGCCTGTTCTCCCTCTGCTATGACTGGAATCTTTTCTGGTGTCAGCTCCGGTGCTCCCATATTTACCTTTACCAGAACCACTTTTTCATCCTCTATGGTCAAATCCAGAGTTTTAATTCCTGCCAGTGTTTCTACTGTAATCTTTTTCTTCTCTGTAAGTCCATAATCATAAACATATTTTGCCACACAGCGAATGCCGTTTCCGCACATCTCTCCCTGTGACCCGTCCGCGTTATACATATCCATTTGGAAATCCGCATTCTTAGAAGGCTTTATAAGAATCAGTCCGTCAGAACCAATTCCAAAATGCCGGTCACTCACGTATTTCGACACTTCCGGCGGATTTTTTACTTCTTCCTGAAAACAGTTCACATATACATAATCATTTCCAAGTCCGTGCATTTTTGTAAACTTCATGTCTTCTCCTCCTTTCAACTAAACATACTCAAAATCATCTGGGCTGTTTCTGCCATTCCGTTACCGCTGTCCATACTGCTTTTCTGCATATAGCGGTAAGCTTCCTCTTCTATCATATTATTTCTTGCCATCAGCAGTTCTTTCGCCTGCTGAATCGACAGTTTTTCTTCCTCTGTTCGTTCCTTAGGCAACGCCCTGCGCTTCTTGCGCTTTCGTTCCATGGAATATGCCATCATCTCCATGGTACTCACCAGTTCATATATCTTCAAAGGCATAGACAGACATACCAGATTGTCTATTTCCCTTCCTTCACACAAATTGGGAGCCGCTACCATCAGCATTTCAAAGTGCTTCGGTAAATACTCATATAATTCCCCATACATCATATCCTGCAGGCGGTACCCGCATACGACAATTCCATCCCCCAGAGCATCTGCATTCTGTAAGACCTGGGCTCCCGTTACACATACCGGGCCAACTTGGAAACCATTTTTTACAAGAATATTCTTTATACTTTTCCCGTTTTCAATTTTAGGGAAAGCTACTATTATGTTAATCAAAACAATTCCTCCATGGAATTATATTTTATAAAGATATTCATCAATTTCCCAGTCGGTAATTTGCTGACAGTATGCCGCCCATTCCGCCTTTTTTGCCTCGGTATACTTCTCTAAAACATGAGCTCCCAATACTTCCTGAACAAAACTATCCTTCTCCAGTTCTTCCATTGCTTCTTTCAAATCAGCAGGAAGGGATTCCATCTTAAGGGCTTCCTTTTCCTCTTTCCCCATATCAAAGATATTTCCATTCACTGCATCCGGTGGTGTAATCTTATTCTTAATTCCATCCAGCCCTGCTGCCAGACACACTGCCAATGCAAGGTATGGGTTTGCTGCTGAGTCCGGACTACGCAGTTCTACCCGGGTTGCTTCTCCCCGTCCTGCCGGAATGCGTATCAAAGGACTTCGGTTGCTAACAGACCATGCAAGATACACAGGTGCTTCATAACCAGGAATCAGACGCTTGTAGGAATTTACAAGGGGGTTAGTAATGGCTGTCATCCCCTTCATATGCTTCATAATTCCTCCAATAAAATAGTACGCTTCCTGACTTAATCCTGCTTTATCGGATGGGTCATTAAAAATGTTCTTACCATCTTTCGATACCGAAATGTTAATATGCATCCCTGAACCATTTATACCATATTTAGGCTTTGGCATAAAGCTTGCAAATAGGCCGAACCGTTTTGCAATGGTTTTTACTGCCAGCTTAAAGGTCATTATATTATCAGCGGTACGCAGTGCCTCGTCATATTTAAAATCAATTTCATGCTGTGCCGGAGCATCTTCATGATGGGAGGCTTCTATCTCAAAGCCCATCTCTTCTAAAGTCAACACCATATCACGTCTGGCATTTTCTCCAAGATCCACCGGCCCCAAATCAAAATACCCTGCCTTCTCATGAGAAATAGTAGTAGGTCTTCCTTCTTCATCTGTATGAAACAGGAAAAATTCACATTCCGGTCCAACATTAAACTGGTACCCCAGTTCTGCTGCTTCTGCAATGGTTCTTTTTAAAACATATCTGGGGTCTCCTTCAAAGGGGGTCTCATCCATACGATATATGTCACATATAATTCTTGCAACTTTTCCCTGCTGAGGGCGCCATGGAAAAATTACGAAGGTATCCAGATCTGGATACAGATACATGTCTGACTCCTCGACTCTTACAAATCCTTCTATGGAGGAACCGTCAAACATACACTGATTATTCAATGCTTTCTCCAACTGGCTTTTGGTAATAGCCACGTTTTTCAGTATTCCGAACATATCTGTAAACTGAAGACGGATAAATTCCACATCTTCTTCCTCTACCATCCGTACAATGTCCTGTTTCGTATATTTGCTCATGAGACAGCTCTCCTTTTCCTTCTGTTTCTGATAATAACAGTGGTTTTATGGTTTGTCAATTTGCTTTCATTAGGTGGGTACTTGGTATTATAGCCAATTAAAAGTGTCAAAAGCTCTCATCG
>CAZUKR010000070.1:0-14196 GCA_964620885.1 uncultured Eubacterium sp. | reverse complement strand
AAAAAAGTACAAACCGTTTTTAGACGAGATTGATTTGACCTACACCCAATACATTGCCATGATGGTATTATGGGAACAGAAGCAAATCAATGTTAAGGAGTTAGGCTCTTGTCTGCTTTTGGATTCGGGAACGCTGACACCTGTGCTGAAGAAACTGGAGCAAAAGGGTTATATTACACGAAAGCGCAGCGAAACGGATGAGCGTGTGCTGATGGTTTCCATCACTAAGAGGGGCGAAGATTTGAAAGAGAAGGCTGTCCTTATTCCACAGCAGATGGCCGCATGTTCCACCCTGTCTCCAGAAAAAAGCGCTATGCTGTATCAGTTATTATATGAACTTCTTGATACCTTAGGTACAGCAGATAGGTAATAGGCGGGCAAATGCAAAGAGAAAAATCGAAATTAACATAGACAGGGGATATTTTAGATGATACATATAGAAACTACAAGATTACTTTTAAGAAATTATAAAGCAACAGATTGTGAGGATGTTATGAGGTATTTTGCTGACGAGAACGTCAGCAAATATGAAGATTTTTATCCAATGTCAGAAGAACAAGTAAATAATATTATTAATGAATGGAAATATATGGATAATCGTCTTGTTGTAGAACTGAAAGTAAAGCAAATTGTTATAGGTAGTATAGGCTATTGGGTTGATGATGAGAGACATCATTGTATAGATTATGATTTCAATCCAGAATATTATGGAAATGGTTATGCAACAGAAGCTGGTATAGCATTGGTTCATTATCTATTTGAAACAGAAGATATCAATGCGATTTATGGGGATTGCGATGTGCAAAATATATCATCATGGAAACTTTTAGAAAGGTTAGGATTTCAGCGTATAAAACAGTTTGATAACCAATCATACAAAAATGATAAGTTGGGTAATCCAATTTTAATTAGTACATTTCTATATGAATTAGAGAAGTCTAATTTCAACGTGTCTAACAAATAAATTCTCGTTTGCCGGGAAGAAACAGCACTAAGCGCTTAGGAAAAATCTAAGTGCTTTTCTTCTGCCCTATTTACAGCGTCAGGGCAGAAAGAGGAATAGATACCAAAAAGCAACAAAAATAGGAGTACGAGGTCCGTACATACTAACCAAGGTGTCCTTTGGCTCTTTTTCTTGTATCGCGAAATTTATCCGGTATATCTTCCTCACATATAGTTTCATGAATTTTGCAGGTACCGGCTTTTTCGGCGGTCTCATAATACCACTTTTTGTAGTCCAGCATAGCCAGTGTATCTTTTATCTGCTGGACTTGTGTTAGCACAGCCTGACGCTGTTTTTCAATTAATTCTTTTCTTTGGGCAATGGTTTCATCACCCTGCATACACCAATCAATAAAGATTTTTATTTCTTTAATGGGCATTCCCGTCTTTTTTAAGCATTCGATGATGGACAGCCATTCAAAATCTGAATCCTTAAACATACGAATACCGCCGCTCGAACGCTCAACAAAGGGCAGTAATCCCTCTTTATCATAATAGCGCAGGGTTGAGGGCGCTACATTCAGCTTTTTTGCCATTTCTCCAACTGTATAAAACATTCTTTGCCTCCTTTATGTTCATATGTTCAAAAAAAATTCAAAGTTGGGTCTTGACTTAAACCTAACTTCAAGTTGTATTCTTTAGATGAGCTTTTAAAGCAAATTATAACAGCACAAAAGAACAGCGTCAACAGGAGGAGAAGAAAATGAAACATAATGAAATTATGGAATCAGCATATACACTTGCCAATGGTGTAAAGATTCCCAAACTTGGGTTGGGAACCTGGTTTATCCCGGATGAACAGGTGGCACAGGTGGTCTGTGATGCCGTTGAACTAGGTTATCGTCACATTGATACCGCACAGGCTTATGAGAACGAACATGGTGTAGGGGAAGGTATTCGTACTTGCGGTATGACCCGTGCAGAGTTGTTTGTAACTACAAAGCTGGCGGCAGAGTTTAAGACTTATGCCGAAGCAGCAGAAGCGATTGACGGATCTCTTTCTAAAATGGGCATGGACTACATTGACCTGATGCTCATTCACAGCCCGCAGCCCTGGACTGATTTTCGTGGTGGCAATTATGCCGAAGGAAATCAGGAGGCATGGCGTGCGCTGGAGGATGCCTATAAAGCCGGAAAACTCCGGGTTATTGGCGTTTCCAACTTTAAGGAACAGGATATTGAAAATATTCTTTCCTCTTGTACCATTGTGCCTATGGTCAATCAGTTACTGGTACATATCGGCAATACTCCTTTCGAACTGATGGAATACTGCAGTACAAGAGACATTCTTGTGGAGGCATACTCTCCGGTAGCTCATGGAGAGATTATGAAACACCCCGGAGTAGCAGCAATGGCTGAAAAATATCAGGTAACAATTCCACAGCTTTGCATCCGTTATGATTTACAGCTTGGCACACTTCCACTGCCTAAGACAGCAAATCGGGAACACATGAGTGACAACGCAAAGTTTGACTTTGTGATTTCGGAGCAGGATATGGATATTCTGAAAGCAATGAAACCGCTGAAAGATTATGGAGAATTCAGTGCATTCCCTGTATTCAGTGGTAAATAAAAAAATATAAGAAATGAGGTAACTGAAATGAGTAAAACAGTTGATTTTTTACACAACGCGAAAGTGTTTTATCTGGCAACTGTAGATGGAACACAGGCAAGGGTTCGCCCAATCAATTCTGCAATGGCGTATAACGGAAAAGTCTATTTTGAAACCAGCAACAAGAAAGAGATGTACCAGCAGATGCTGAAAAATCCCAGCATTGCTGTTTGTGGTATGGATGATTCCAAGTGGATTAGAATTACCGGCAAGGCAGTTATTGACGAAAGTGATCATGCAAAGCAGGCAATATTCACTGAAATCCCGGCACTTAAAGAGGTTTATTCCTATGAGGAGCTTGTACCTTATTATGTTACGGATATGAAATCTGTGGTGTATGCTTTTGGAGCTGACCCGGTAGAATTAGATAATTAAATTAAGGAGGAAATATCAATGAATAGACCGTATATTTTTTGTCATATGATGACTTCACTGGATGGGAAAATTATGGGTTCCTTTATGGAGACAACAGAGGGGACAACTGCCTCAGATGCATTTTATAATATATCCTTTGGCAAGACCCCCTACTACAAGCATCAGGGCTGGCTCTCCGGCAGAGTTACCACAGACGACAATTTCACTTTTTACGAAAAGCCGGAACTGGATGTGACCCCAGAGACCGTACCGGAGGGAGACTTTGTGGCAAAGCCTGACGCTCCTATGTACTATGTATCCGTTGACCCCTCCGGCAAGCTGGGCTGGAAAAGCTGTGACCTGACTTATATTGACACCCATGCCCATGTGTTGGAGGTGCTGACCGGTAAAGCCGGCAACGCATATAAGTCATTCCTGCGGAAGCTGGGAATCTCCTATATTATTGCCGGGGAAGACACTTTGGACTATGGGCTGGCAATGGAAAAGCTGAAAGAACTGTTCGGCATTGAGACACTTATGCTGGGCGGTGGAGGTGTCCTCAACTGGTCATTTATTCAGGCAGGGATGTGTGATGAAGTCAGTGTTGTCATTGCTCCTTCTGCTGACGGTTCTTCTGAAACCCCTGCGTTGTTTGAAACCAGAGGCGGTCTTGCCGCTGATAAACCGGTGGGATTTGAACTGAAAAGTGCGGAGGTTAGGGGCGGCGGCAGTTTGTGGCTGCGTTATCTGGTAAAGAAATAAGGAGGATTTCAATATGAATGCAGAGAACATCAGTATTTTTCCAACAGGAGAAAAGAACGAGGCTTTTGAGAAATATTTTGTAGGACAGAGCTATTTGAATATGCTTTCTACTGAGCGTGTCGTAATTGGAAATGTAACCTTTGAGCCGGGATGCCGGAATAACTGGCATATTCATCACAAGGGCGGCCAGATTTTGCTCTGCACTGCCGGGCGTGGCTACTATCAGGAGTGGGGGAAACCTGCACAGGAACTTCATCCCGGTGACGTGGTGAATATCCCGCCAGAGGTCAAGCATTGGCATGGTGCAGCACCTGATAGCTGGTTTGTGCATCTTGCGGTAGAAGTTCCGGCAGAGGGGGCAAGCAATGAATGGCTGGAAGCCGTAGATGGAGAAAGCTATGAAAAACTGATTTGATTGGAGGAAGATTTTATAATAAAGCAGACAGCAGGGAGAGATACCCTTGGAGAGTTTGCGCCGAAATTTGCAGAACTAAATGACGATATGTTGTTTGGTGAAGTGTGGAACCGGGAAAATAGGTTGTAACTTTTTTATTAACTTTCTTGACAAGTGTCCGATTTCGGATTATACTAATCGAGTATCCGAAAACAGACACTTAAAAGGAGAGATATAATGAATAACAGTTTACGAGAACAGTTATCTATACTAAACAATATTGAAAAGAAGATGAATAGTCTTTATCATGAATTTTCCGTAAAACTCGGCATATCTGATACTGCACTTTGGATATTACATTCCTTATTTGGTTCAGAGACTACCTATACACAAAACGATTTTTGTGAAGCATGGATGTACCCACGGCAAACAGTCAATTCTGCCATTGCAAACCTTGTTAAGGCAGAATATGTAACCCTCACTGTCATTCCCGGTACACGAAACTGCAAGGCGATTGAATTGTCAGAAAAGGGAATTGCTTTTTGCAGGGAAAATATCAGACCTTTGCACATTGCAGAAGAACGAGCTTTTTCACAAATGAATGATTCGGAACGCGTAATGTTCGTCACTCTTCGTGAGAAACAATATGCTCTGATTGAAAAGGAGATTCATGCCCAAAATGATGAAAATTCAAACTAAAAATATAATTAAATATGTTATTCCATCAGTTCTCGGCAGTTGTGCTTTTTTCCTCTTCACAACAGTTGATGCAATTTTTCTTGGTAGGGGCGTAGGTCCCGATGCACTGGGAGCGGTCAGTCTTACGGCACCGTTTGTTATGCTTCTCAATGCGCTGGTTTTATTGGCAGCCGTTGGTGGTGCCACAGTTACGGCGATTCGGATTGGGCGAGGTGATACAGAAGGGGCAAATCAGGCGTTTATGCACTCCCTTTTCTGCACATTGCTGTTCTCTGCCATAATATGCTGTATCGGCGTATTTCTTAGCACACCCGTTATGCGGCTGCTTGGCGCAAACGACACCTTTATTGACCTTACGACAGAATATTTGTTTTGGTACGCTTGCTTTGCAGTTCCTGTTGGACTGTTTGTATTCCTGCGTAGCTTTGTGCGAAATGATGGTTCGCCAAAGCTCGTCAGTATCGCCGCCATCACGGCGACGGTGATTAATATCGTACTTGACTACATATTTGTTTTTCCTCTGCAAAAAGGGCTTATGGGAGCGGCCGTTGCAACAGGTATTTCACAGGTTATCGGCTCACTCATTCTGCTTTCCCATTTCATTTTGAAAAGAGGGCAGCTTCGCATCAGTGTCGTTCCCTTGGAGGGAAAGCTGCTCAAAAAAATATTTGTCAGAGGTTTGCCGGAAGCAATATCACAGCTTGCTATTCCGATTACCACATTTTGTATGAATATGGTACTTCTTAAAGGGTTTGGAGATGTAGCTGTAAACTCCTTTTCTGTGGTACAGCAGACTGTTTATTTTGCTATTTCTGTGTTTTTAGGAACTGCTGAAGGTTTGCAACCTTTGTTAGGGCATTGCTATGGTAAAAAAGATGAAAAAGACCTCAAATATTACTTTCATGCGGGACTCCGCATCAACCTTGCGAGCTCCGTTGTGATTGGTGCTTTCCTGCTCCTTTGCAGCCGTTCTATCTTCAGTTTGTTCGGAATGGATAGTATAACGATAGACTTTGCCGTAGACTTGCTGCCGAAATATATATGGGGATTTCTCGCCGTTGCACCGCTTATGATGACCTCGGCTTATCTCTACTCCACAAAGAGAACGGGGCAGGCTATTACATTGAATGTTTGCCGCAGTATCGTGTTCAATAGTATTATTATTTTTGCTATCCCTGCAATTTTTGGAGAAAGTGCAGTATGGTTTGCGATGGGTATTTATGAGGCAATGGCTCTGATTTTAGCAATCGCTTTACTGAAATCTTCCGAGAAAAACGGTGTTGTGTTCAAGTAATCGAAGAAAAAACTTTACACATTAGCTTCACTGCCTTATGAGAGGAAGGTAAATTGCATGAAAAAGAATAGAAAGAAACGCACAAAAGTGGTACTTATAATCCTTGGAATTATACTGATGCTGATCCTTGGGATATACTTTTATATAGGAAATAAGTTGTACGAATTGGCGATGGATCCCAATGCAGACAGAACGCAAGTGTTTTCGGCTGAGCATAACAGTACGGAACAGACGGCGGAAGCCAGACCCGGAGATGCTATTGCAAAAGAAGCTGAGGAATGGTATCGGGGGATAGATATAGGCTCCCGTACCATGAAAAGTCGTGACAATCTTAAGCTGCAGGCATACACCATTGAGCAAGAAGAAAATCAGCATCTTTGGGCAGTGCTATGTCATGGATACAGCGGTAGTGGTTCTGAAAACAGCACCCCCGCCTATAATTTTCACAAAAATGGATACAACATTTTAATGCCGGACGCCAGAGGTCATGGCTTAAGTCAAGGTGATTATATCGGAATGGGATGGGACGATCGACTTGATATTGTTGACTGGATTGACCAGATTATAAAAGATGATCCGGAATCTCAGATTGTATTGTATGGAGTATCTATGGGCGGTGCCACAGTTATGATGGTATCTGGAGAGAATCTGCCTTCTAATGTAAAGGCAATTGTAGAAGATTGCGGTTATACTTCAGCCTGGGATGAGTTTTCATATCAATTGAAGTTGATTTTTAATATTCCTGAATTTCCGGCAATGAATTTTGCCTCATTGGTAACAAAAATACGAGCAGGTTGGTGGTTAGGCGAAGGCAATGCCGTTAAGCAGGTTGCCAAGAGTAAGACACCTATATTTTTTATCCATGGAGATGCGGATACCTTTGTTCCGTTCTTTATGCTGCAAGAGGTATATGATGCAGCCACGGTAGAGAAAGATATCCTTGTTGTACAAGGAGCTGACCATGGCGGGGCAGCAAGTGTTTTAGGTCAAGAATACTGGGATAGAGTATTTCGGTTTGTAGATCCATATGTTGAATAAATTATGTGAAAATACATTCTGATTCACAGAGCCCATAACTTGAGTATATCTCAAGTTACGGGCTTTTCTTTTTAGGATAAGTTCCTATTTTTCATTTGGTAGAGAACAACGTATTTCAAATTGTGGAGATGTAGAATCATAACATTTGGGAAAGAGTTCTAGCTGAAAGACCACTTTATCATATTCTCTTGAAAAGAGTTTTAGAAAAAGATTTGGAGCATTATGGATATCGCTGTTAGAGGTCTTCATAACCTCATAAGAAGTAGCAGGCATATGTAGAATATTATCAAATTTTTTGTTTGCTTCATCTATTTCCAAAGTAATAAAAAGAAAGGAGATTTGCTCCTCTTTATTATATAGAAGAATCGTTCCCATTTCACAAACAGGGCGCAATCCCTTGGTGATAATGTTAGCAGTCGTTTCTGATAAAAGCTCATGATATTCAATATTTGCTATTTTCCCTTTATAAGGGACAAGCCAATAATCGTTTTCTGCAACCGACATAAATTGTTCATTTTCTTCATGTCGTACTTTTTCTGAACGTTTAATTTCTTCTTTCATATCACTCAACGAATTCAAATTTGCTTGAACCATTTTCATTTTTTCACTGGCTAAGACAGAACCAAGTTCGATGATTTTTTCAAGTTGAATTTGAGAACCATCTTCGGATATAAAATTTTTAAATTGTTTCAATGGAATATTTATTTCAGCACATAACCGAATGGTGTCTACAAGGTAAATATGAGCATTAGAATAGTAGCGATAACCATTTTCTGGATTTACATAAGCGGGAGGTAATATACCAATGCTGTCATAGTAACGTAGTGCCTTTATATGTACACCTGATATTTTAGATAATTTTCCGATAGTTAATAAATTTTCTTTTTTCACAATATTCTCCTTGACCTTCCCTTAAAGGGATAGTTTATAACTATTTTATAGTATCTTTTTTGTAAGGTCAATGAACAAAAACTATAATTTGGAGGACTATTAATGAAAAAACTTTTGAAATTTGTATTACCGTTAAAAAAACAATTGGCAATCATGATATTGTTTTTATTTATACAGGTACTAGGTACTCTATATATACCAACACTGACTGCAGACATTGTTAATCAAGGTATTGTGCTAGGTGATGTGGATTATATTAGGACGACTGGTACAGTGATGATTGGAGTTGCGGCAGCTACCGGTATAATTTCTATACTAGGAACATATCTTTCTAGTTTTTTAGCTTCCTCGCTAGGAAAAAATATTCGAAGTGCATTATTCCGTAAATCACAAGAATTTTCTACCAATGATTTCAACAAATTTGGAGCAGCTTCTATGATCACAAGAAATACACATGATATTATGCAGATCCAACAAACGTTTTCAGCACTAGTAGAAAGGCTTTTACCCGCACCAATTATGATAATTATTGGTTTGTTTTTGGCTTTTTCAAAAGACACAGTATTAGGATTTTTAATTATAGGGGCGATGATTATAGTTGCCGTATCTGCAATAGCCATTGGTAAAAAAGCGCTTCCAATGTATGATAAGCTGCAAATTATGCTAGATAAAATCAATGGAGTATTAAGAGAAAATATTACTGGTATAAGGATTATTCGAGCATTTAATCGTTCTTATGATGAAAAGAAAAAAGAAGATAGTGCTTTTACCGAATATGCCAATACGGCTACTAAGGTAAATAGGATATTTGCTATCGCTATGCCTGCTGTCATGTTGACAATGAATATATGTGCTATACTCATCATTTGGTTTGGCGGGAAAAAGGTAGCTGATAATTCTATGCAAATTGGTGATATTATGGCAGTCATTGAATACGCTTCAATGATTCTTATGTATTTAATTATGTCAGTAATGGCATTTATGATGCTGCCAAGAGCAGAAATCAGTGCAAAGAGAATTAATGAAGTTTTAAATCATAAACTGGAATTTGAATCCGGTAAGGAACGAATACTATCATCTGCAAAGGGGAGTAGCAAAAGCTGTCCCAAATTAGAATTTAAAGATGTTACCTTTCATTATAAAGGTGCGGAAGAAGCGGTATTAGAAAATATTAGTTTTAGTGTGAATGTTGGGGAAACGCTTGCGATTATCGGTAGTACTGGTTCTGGAAAATCTACAATAGCAAGCTTAATTCCAAGAATGTATAATATCGAAAATGGAGAAATTTTGCTTGACGGAGTTAATATCCAAACATTTTCAGAACATGATTTAAGAGAGCGTATAGGCTTTGTACCACAGAAAGCGTTTCTGTTTAGTGGTACAATTACTGACAACTTAAGGCATGGCAAAAAAAATGCTTCTTTTGGCGATATGGAAAAAGCTTGTGAAGTGGCGCAAGCAAAAGATTTTATAGATAATTTAGAAGATGGCTATAACTCATATGTTGCACAAGCCGGGAACAATTTTTCTGGAGGACAAAAGCAGCGTCTTGCAATAGCTAGAGCTATTATTAAGGAACCGGAAGTTTATGTATTTGATGATAGTTTCTCTGCTTTAGATTTTAAAACAGATGCAAAATTAAGATTAGCTCTAAAACAAGAAATAAAAGATTCAGCTGTAGTAATAGTTGCGCAAAGAATTAGCACGATTATTGACTCTGATAAAATTCTTGTTTTAGATGAGGGAGAAATCGTTGGTATCGGAAAACATAAGGAATTACTGGCAAACTGTGAAATATATAAACAAATTGCCCAAACACAATTAAGTAAGGAGGAGTTAGCATGAGTAAAAAAGCGAGAAATGCAAAAGGAACCGGACTTCGCTTAATAAAGAATTTAATGAAACAAAAATGGAGATTGCTCATTGTATTCATTAGTGTCATTTGTGCTTCTGCCTTTAATCTTATTGCTCCAAAGGTTGTTGGGCAGGCTATTAATGTAATTTTTGATGGAATACAAGAAACTGTGAAAACGGAAAGTAAGTTTCTAGTGAATTTAGAAAGTATGGGAACAATCATATTTACTCTTTTAGCCTTGTATCTTTGTAATGCCATGTTCATATTTATACAACAACATGTGATGGCAAGTGTCGCACAAAATTTAACACTTTCATTGCGTGAACAAGTAAGTGAGAAATTAAATAAGCTACCTATCAGGTATTTTGATAATCATAAGAAAGGTGATATTTTAAGCCGTGTGACAAGTGACTTAGAACGTGTCGCTGATACAATTCAAGAGGGTTTGGCACAGCTTATTAGTTCAGTTATCGGTGTAGTTGGAGCATTTGTTATGATGTTACTGATTAGTCCGATGTTAACACTGATTGTATTGAGTACCATTATTGCCAGTTTAATAATAGCGGCCTTAGTTTCAAATAAAACACAGAAAGCCTATCGCGATAATCAGCAGGCATTAGGTGCTTTAAACGGTAGTATTGAAGAATCCTTTACAGGTAATAACATTATTAAAACTTTCAATTTAGAGGAATCGGTTATTCGAAGTACTGAAGAGTTAAATGAAAGACTCTTTGATACAGGTACACGAGCACAATTTATGACATATGCTATCAATCCAATGATTCGATTGCTTAATCAATTAGGATATGTAGTTATTGCTATTAGAGGCGGGATTTCAGTTCTGCAAGGCAGAATTACAATAGGTGATATACAAGCATTTTTCCAATATGTGCAACAAGTTTCTGAACCAATCACCCAAGTAGCCTATATTGTAAATATGTTGCAAGGAGCCATAGCTTCAGCAGAAAGAGTATATGAGATTTTAGATGAAGAAAATGAAATTCAAGATACGGAAGTCCTATCTCCAGAATTTAAACCAGTCGGAAATGTGAAGTTTGAGAATGTTCGTTTTGGTTATTCTAATGAAAACATCCTTATGGAAAATATCAGCATTGATGTTAAAGCAGGAAGTAAGGTTGCCATTGTTGGCCCAACAGGAGCCGGTAAAACTACTTTAGTAAATTTATTGATGAGGTTCTATGAAATATTTGATGGTAAAATCATCATTGATGGTGTTGAAATTACTAGGATGAAACGTGATGAGCTGCGTTCTATGATTGGAATGGTGTTACAAGATACTTGGTTGTTCAGTGGAACAATAAAAGACAATATTGCTTACGGAAACAAAAACGTTTCTTATGAAGAAATTGTTCAGGCTTCCAAAGTATCTAGGGTTGACCACTTTATAAGAACTATGCCCGAGGGGTATGAAACGGTTTTAGATGGCGAATCCACCAGTATTTCTCAAGGACAAAAACAGCTCTTAACAATTGCCAGGGCAATTCTTGCTGATCCTACTATTTTAATCTTAGATGAGGCAACATCAAGTGTTGATACTCGTACCGAGCTGGAAATACAAAAGGCCATGAACCAATTAATGAAAGGACGAACTAGTTTCATTATTGCCCATAGGCTATCTACCATACGTGACGCTGACCTTATATTAGTAATGGATAATGGAACGATAGTTGAACAGGGAACACATGATGAACTAATAAATCTTGGTAAGTTTTATTTTGATTTATATAACAGTCAATTTTCAAAAAAAGTTATTTTATAGACATTGTATAGACTTAGAAAACTAAAAAGTTTTCTAAGTCTTTTTTAGTTGACAATTTTCAGCTTTTAAATGAAAATGAATATAATTATAGGAGTTCATATATGTTGCTGAATATATTCAGTAATATGGGGGTTTAAGGAGGATGAGATATGAAGGGAAAGCTGTTGATTCAGGCAATTACGAAATTTTTAATGGGGTTGGTAATGGTTAGTATATTATTGTTTTTGCCGGCAGGGACAATATACTATTGGAATGGGTGGCTCTTAATGGGGGTGCTTTTCATTCCTATGTTTTTAGCAGGACTTATTCTTCTGCTAAAGTCGCCAGACTTACTTGAGAAGCGATTGAATACAAAGGAAGAGGAAACAGAGCAAAAGCATGTTATTGTTTTATCTCTGTTAATGTTTGTAGGGAGTTTTATAGTTGCAGCATTAGATTTCAGATATAGCTGGAGCAAATTGCCGGATTGGGTAATCGTAGCAGCTGTGATAATTTTTTTGATTTCATATGGACTATATGCAGAAGTTATGAGGGAGAATGCTTATTTATCAAGAACAGTGGAAGTACAGGAAAATCAAAAAGTTATTGATACAGGCTTGTATGGAATTGTAAGGCATCCGATGTACTTTGTGACGGTACTTTTATTTTTGTCAATGCCACTTATTTTAGGCTCTGTGTATGCCTTTCTTATTTTTCTGATTCATCCTATTTTATTGGTTAAGCGGATTAAGAATGAGGAGATTGTGTTGGGGAAAGCATTGCCTGGATATGTAGAATATACGAAGAAGGTTAAGTATCGGCTTATTCCATTTATCTGGTAGCAGAGAATAAATTTTGATTTGGGCTGATTGAACAAAGCATATATATGCTCTCCGCAGGTAAATTAAGTGCAAACACTATGCGCCAAATCAATAATAAAAAAGGGGGATTTTTATATGAGAGGAAATGTTGTTTTAAGCCAGAGTGCAAAGACTGTTCGAATAAAGCGAGGAAAAAACAATCGATCATTATATCCGCATCAGATTGATGCTATCACGGAATTAAATAAGATTAATCATCAACCAATGTTTAGTGCATTGGTAGTTTTGCCCACAGGTGCGGGGAAAACAATGACTGCAACCACATGGCTTTTGTCTTCTGCCGTTGATAAGGGTAAAAAAGTATTGTGGATTGCCCACAGGCACTTACTTCTTGAGCAGGCGGCAGATGCATTCGCGTTAAATGCCTTTAGTGATATAATGATAAATCAAAAAAGCTTTAAGTATAGAATTATATCTGGACGACATGATAAACCCATACATATCAAGTCAGATGATGATGTGTTAATCGTAAGTAAAGATAGCATTATTCGTAATTTAGAATCATTGAAAGATTGGTTACGAGATGAACAAGAGTTATATATTGTTATAGATGAAGCCCACCATGCTACAGCTCGTTCTTACCGCCGTATTTTAGAATATGTTAATAATAAAATACCGAATGTCAAAATAGTGGGATTGACGGCTACTCCATTTCGCACTTCTGAACAGGAACAAGGTCTTTTAGGTCAAATCTTTATAGATGATATTATATATAAAATTGATTTAGAAACCCTAATAAAGAAAGGCATTCTATCTACTCCAATTTGTCAAAGTTGTGAGACCGATATTATGCTTGGGGATGCGTTGGGAATAAATGCTATAAAAAGTATAGAGTGCTTAGATATTATTCCAGAAGATATTGCTGAATATATTGCAGACAATAAAAACCGCAACCGGTTTATTGTAGAAACATATATGAAAAATCATGAAAAATATGGACAAACTCTTGTTTTCGCATTAAGCCGGATGCATGCTTTAACCTTAAAGGCTCTATTTGAAGAAATGGGAAAAAAACATAAAGTTAAAGCGGGAGTCATCATGACGGGAATAAGTGCGGAATTTATTGGAATTGATGTGTCTAACGAAGAGAATGAGCGGCAAGTTGAGGCCTATCGAAGAGGCGAAATCCAGGTTCTAATTAATGTGAACATATTAACCGAAGGGGTAGATTTGCCAAAAACTCAAAGTGTTTTTCTTACAAGGCCGACAATTTCCTCTGTGCTGATGACCCAAATGATAGGACGTGCTTTGCGCGGAGAGAGAGCCGGGGGAACAAAAGATGCTTATATTGTCAGTTTTATTGATAACTGGAATAATAAAATTGCGTGGATAAATCCTGAAAGTATTTTATCTGCCGAAGAGAACACTTTTAACAATAAGGATTATGATGCTTGCAGACGTAATATACGAATAATTTCGATTGAAAAATTAGAAGAGTTCGCGCGTATTGTTAATGAAACAGTTGACACCTCTCGCCTAGAGGGAATTGATTTTATTCAACGTGTGCCTCTTGGGATGTATGTGTTTACGTTTATTGACGAAAATAACATAGAGCGCAACCATCAAATTCTTGTGTATAACAATTCGGAAAAACGATATAAGGATTTAATTGATTTCCTTCCGGAATTATTTGACGATTTTAACGTGGATGAGGA
>CAZUKR010000069.1:0-14333 GCA_964620885.1 uncultured Eubacterium sp. | reverse complement strand
ATGAAGGAAAACCTTGGGGTTCTTCGTTATGTGATGGATGAAACAGATTGTCATATTCTTCTGGCGCAGAAGGCATTTTCCATGTATCATATCTATCCGTTGATTGGGACGTATTTAAGCGGAACCACGGCAAGCGGACTGTATGAAGCAAAACTCGGAAAAGAGGAGATGGGGAAGGAAAACCATGTATTTTCCGCAGCATATCGGGAAGATGAATTTGAGGAAATTACTGAGCTTTGTGACCATATTGTATTTAACTCTTTGGGACAGTTGGAGCAGTTTGGCGGAATGGCACAGTCTGCCGGAAAAAGCATTGGAATCCGTATTAATCCAGAATGTTCTACCCAGGAAGGACATGATATTTATGACCCCTGTGCTCCAGGTTCACGGCTTGGCATTACATTAAGCCAGCTTAAGGAAGCAGAAAAAAAGAGGGGGACAGATGTTCTGGCAGGGGTGGAAGGACTGCATTTTCATACACTTTGTGAGCAGAATGCAGATGATTTAAAAACCACACTGGATGCGGTGGAAGAAAAATTCGGCTCCTATCTTAGAAAAGTAAAGTGGCTGAATATGGGAGGCGGGCACCATATTACAAGAGCAGACTATGATGTGGAGCTTTTGGTTTCCTGTATTCGTCATATAAAGGAAACCTATGATGTGGAAGTATATCTGGAACCGGGAGAAGCAGTGGCATTAAATGCAGGACTTCTGCTGACAAGGGTGCTGGATATTACTGAAAACAGCGGAATCCGAAATGTCATTCTGGATACTTCCGCGGCATGTCATATGCCGGATGTATTGGAAATGCCCTACCGTCCGCCTCTTAGAGACAGTGGAACGGCAGGCGAAAAAGCGTATACTTATCGTTTGGGAGGCCCCACCTGTCTTGCAGGAGATGTGATAGGGGAGTATTCTTTTGAAAAAGAATTAGTCATCGGACAGCGGCTGGTCTTTGAAGATATGGCTATTTATTCCATGGTAAAAAATAACACCTTTAATGGGATGAAATTGCCTGCTATTGTACGGAAAGAGGGGGAAGACTACCAGATTGTAAAGGAATTTGGATATGAGGACTTCAAAATGCGCTTATCTTGACAAAGCAGGAAAGATTTGATAGTATAAGTGGATATTATTTGCGTAAGCTTTCAGCATTCACCGCCGGGTGGAAGCTGCTGTAAAAAGCGTTCAGGGTTCATACCATTAGGCCATGGGGTATGAAGCTGGACGCTTTTATTTTATGGGGTACCAGGGGCAAAAGGTCATGCTTTTCATGCTTGCATGAAAAAGGATGAGTTTGGGACCCGCAAAACATGAGAAAGTAGCCCGAATAGGGCGGATTTTGAATGTTTTTAGGAGTGCATGAGCACAGAGTGCGAAGCAATCCGTAGGTACCATGGCCAAAATACCTATTGGCACCGCTCCGCGTTGGATGCACACGCGCGCCAGAGGAAGAAGTCGCAACTATAAGAAGAAAAGGAGTTTTAAGAAATGAGTATTACATCCAGTAATTTAAAATCTATTTTTATTCGTTATGTGTCGCTAAATGTTATGGGGATGATAGGTTTGTCCTGTTACATTCTGGCAGATACCTTTTTCATATCGGTGGGAATCGGACCCAATGGTTTAACAGCCTTGAATCTGGTGATTCCTATTTACAGCCTGATTAATGGACTTGGACTGATGATGGGAATGGGAGGGGCTACCAGATATGCCATTCTCCAAGGAAGTGGAACGAAGGACGAGGGAGATGAGTGCTTTTCGCGTACCGTTAAGCTGGCGCTCCTTGCTTCCATACCATTTTTAATCTGTGCATTTTTCTTTACAAACCCTATCTGTCGGCTGCTGGGAGCAGATGAACAGATAATGACTTTGGCGAATACTTATCTGAAGGTAATGCTGTTCTTTACCCCTGCATTCTTTTTGAATAATGTATTTATTTGTTTTGTGCGTAATGACGGTGCACCGCGTTTGTCCATGACTGCTATGCTGACGGGAAGTATATCCAACATTATTCTGGACTATATATTCATTTTCCCATTAGGATGGGGAATGTTTGGAGCTATTTTTGCCACAGGACTGGCTCCGGTTATCAGCCTATGTGTCTTATCCACTCATTTTTGGCGAAGAAAGAATCATTTTGGATGGAGCGGAGAGAGAAAAAAGAAGAAGTTTGTGAAAGATATCTGCGGATTAGGTGGGGCTTCTTTGGTAACAGAGCTGTCCTCAGGAATGGTGATTCTGGTATTTAATATGCTGATGCTGCGGATTGCGGGTAATATGGGAGTTGCCGCTTATGGAGTTATTGCCAATCTTGCTCTTGTGGTAATCTCTATATTCACTGGGATTGGGCAGGGAAGCCAGCCTATTATCAGTGATATGTATGGAAAAGGAAATATGAAACAGGGATATCTGGTGCGGCGTTATGCAGTAATTACAGCAATGGTTATTGCGGTGATTGTATATGGAGTGGGATTTTTCTTTGCGGAGCCCATTGTATCTGTATTTAATCAACAGGAAAACCGGGAACTGGCGCAAATGGCAACCGAAGGACTGCGTCTATATTTTACGGCATTTTTCTTTATGGGAATCAACATTGTCTATACGGTATATTATGGGGCAGTGGACGAACCAAGAAAATCCTTGCTATTTTCCTTGCTTCGAGGATTGTTTGTAATTATTCCTATGGCATTGATATTGTCATCCTGTTTGGGAATCACAGGAATATGGCTTGCACCGGTTAGTGCAGAAGCAATAAGTATGTTATTGTTTTTCCTCATATCAAGGAGGAAAAAACTGGCATCATAAAAAACTTAAAATCTGGGTATATCAAAAGGGTCAGAAAAGGATTATGATAAGGCTTAGACTTTAAGAGGAGTGATGAAAAATGCAGCAGACAACAGTAAAAGCAACAGGGAACACAGTAGAACAGGTAAAGTTTTTAACAGTTACAGCAGTAGCGACTGCATTAGTATACGTGTTTACCGCGTTTGTTAACATACGCCTTCCATTTGCACCCAATGGGGGCTTGATACATCTTGGAAATGTACCGCTTTTTGTTTTTGCTATTATTTATGGAAGAAAGACTGGTGCCATTGCAGGCGGAATTGGTATGGGCCTGTTTGATTTACTGTCCGGATGGACACTGTGGGCACCTTTTACGTTGATTATTGCAGGAAGCATGGGATATCTTACAGGAAGAATTACCGAAAAGAAAAAGGGGATTCCATGGTATGCAGCGGCCATAGCAGTAGCCTGCGTGATTAAAATAGGAGGCTACTATATTGCAGAAGGAATTATTTTTGGGAACTGGATTACTCCGGTTACATCAATTCCGGGAAATCTGATTCAGATTGGCGCGGCAGCGGCGATGGTATTGATTGTAATCGTGCCTTTGAAAATAGCAGCAAACAAAATGAAATAGGTGAAATTATGTATAAGATTATGACCCCTGGGCCGACTCAGGTAAAAGAAAATATCCGGCTGGCAAGAAGCCGGGAATGTACAAACCCAGACTTGGATGAAACATTTGTAGAATTTTATAAAGAGACCTGTGAATTAATCAGTCATCTCCTGCATACAGAGAATGAAACATTAATTCTGGATGGAGAAGGGATTCTGGGACTGGAAGCCGCCTGTGCATCCCTGACAGAACCGGGAGACCGGGTATTGGTTCTGGATAATGGAATTTATGGAAAAGGCTTTGCAGACTTTGTGTCCATGTATGGAGGAAAACCGGAACTCTATACGGTGGATGACAAAAAACCGATAGATCCGGCGGAACTGGAAGCATTTCTTAAGGAACACCATGACTATAAATATGCCACCCTGGTACATTGTGATACTCCAAGCGGTATGCTAAATGATATAGGAAGTATCTGTCCTATTTTAAAGGCACATGGAATTCTGACGGTGGTAGATTCTGTATCAGCCATGTTTGGAGAAGAAGTGCGGGCAGATGATGCTCAGATTGATATATTGTGCGGAGCATCCCAGAAGGCAGTTTCTGCACCTCCGGGATTGACTTTTGTAACGGTGAGTCAGGCAGCTAAACAAGCAATGGCGGAGAGGAACACACCTATTGCATCCTTTTATGCGAACCTGAAAACATTTGAAGGATATTATGAAGCAAAGTGGTTTCCGTATACGATGCCCATCAGTGATATCTATGGACTGCGTGTGGCCATTGATAACATTGCAGAAGATAAAGATATGTTAAGCCGTCATGGAAGGATTGGAACGGCCTGTCGGAAGGCTGTGACGGAGGCAGGATTGAAACTGCATTTATCATCCGGATGTTCCAATACGGTAACAGTGTTTGATGTGCCGGAAGAAACAAGTGCAAAGGCAGTTCTGGACAGGATGAAAACGGAGCATAATATTATGCTGGCTGGTTCCTTTGATGCTCTGGCAGGACAAGTAATACGCATTGGCCATATGGGAAGCAATGCCAATGAGGCAGATGTGGCAGAAACCCTGGGAGCATTGGATGAAGTGATGAAGAAGCTGAAGGTTCCCATGAAGGGAAGCATGAAGACGATATTTGAAGAGAATATTTAAAGGAGAAATTTTGAAACTTTATAAATTTACAAAGTTAAAGCAGAATATTTGTGATACGGTAAAGGAATGGGAAATTAAAATCGGATATCGAAAAGAAGAGATTCAACTGTATTATCCGGAAGAATCTCTTCTGGAACTCTTAGAGACAAATCAGGAAAATCTAAAATTCCGGTTGGAAGAATTCTGCAAAGAGGTGCAGGGAGAGTGGGGAGAAGTTCTGATTTATGAAACAGGGGAAAAGGGACGTTATTGTGTGCGGATTCCTGCCCAGGGCGTATCTTATATCCATGTGAATATTCCGGAAAATGTATTCTTGAAGGAATTTTTAAAAACGGTAACAACAGCGGGAGCAAGGCTTGAGGATATTTGTAATATTTTCTATAAATTTTCAGAGGACGTTATTATCCATAAGGCAGAGGAACGGGAATGGGGAATCTGGTTTAAGGAAAAGGAAATAGATTCTTATGTGTATTATGTGGAAGAAGATGAGTTTGGACTGGAGTATCATCGTTTTACCCAGGAAGCATATCAGAAGCTGAAATAGAAATTAGAAAAACAGGGCAATCCGGGTTATATATCAGGATGTCCTGTTTTTCAGATTAATGGAAACTCCTTGCAAGTCATATATAGAGAATGATATTATATGTATCATATAAAAGAGCAATTAGAACAGAAAGCAGAATGTATGAAAAATGGATTGGAAGAACATTACATTATAAAAGATAATAAAAAGCTCCGTCTGGGGTATACCACAGGAAGCTGTGCCGCCGCAGCAGCAAAGGCGGCGGCTCTTATGTTACTCTCAGAAGATGAGGTGGAATATGTCAGTCTTGTGACACCTAAGGGGATAACACTGCATCTGGAGATTTTAGATACCAGCAAAGAGGCAGGGAGTGTCTCCTGTGCCATTGAAAAAGATGCTGGAGATGACCCGGATGTGACGGACAAGCTGTATGTCTATGCAAGAGTTTCTAAAAAAGCCCAGAAGGGCATAGAAATCATTGGCGGCAGAGGCGTTGGAGTTGTAACAAAGCCTGGATTAGAACAGCCGGTAGGCAGTCCGGCCATTAACAAAGTCCCAAGGCGCATGATTACAGAGGAACTGGAAAAAGTCTGTCGGAATCTAGAATATAAGGGAGGACTTCTGGCTGAAATTTTTGTGCCGGAAGGAGAAAAAACTGCCGAGAAGACATTCAATCCCAGACTGGGAATACTAGGGGGGATCTCCATACTTGGAACCACAGGAATTGTAGAACCAATGAGCGAAACTGCATTGATTGCCAGTATACGGGTGGAAATGAAACAACAGATAGAGAACGGACGAAAGAGCCTTGTAATCACCCCGGGTAATTATGGAAGGGAATTTTTAAAAGAGAATTTCCCCTTTGATTTAGAAGCAGCCATAAAGTGCAGTAATTTTGTGGGAAATACCATGGATATGGCAGTGGAACTGGGTGTGAAAAACATTCTTTTTGTAGCGCATATTGGAAAGTTCATTAAAGTGGCAGGAGGAATTATGAATACCCATTCTAGGAATGCAGATGCAAGAATGGAAATTCTTTGTGCAAATGGGGCAGCAGCAGGGGCAGAGACTGATATCTTACAGCAGATTATGGAGGCGGTTACAACGGAAGAGGGGCTTCGTTTGCTGAAAGAACACGGATATCTGGAAAAGACCATGGAACGGGTATTGGAGAAAATTCAATATTATCTGGAAAAAAGAAGCTATGGAAAATTAGAAACGGCAGTTGTACTATTTTCAAATGAGCAGGGTGAACTTGGAAGAACAAGAAATTATCAGGAAATAGCAGAAGAAATAGAAAAGGAACAGAGGAAGTTATGGCAGGAAAATTGTATGGAATCGGAGTAGGGCCGGGAGATCCGGAATTACTGACTTTAAAGGCGGTGCGTCTGATAAAGGAATGCGATGTAATCGCAGTTCCCGGAAAAAGGAAAGAAGAAACCACAGCATATCAGATTGTAAAGCAGGCAGTTTTAGAAATAGAAGAAAAGGAATGTCTGGAAATAGATATGCCAATGACAAAGGATGCAGAGAAGCTGGAATTAAGTCATGAAGCGGCGTTTCAGACAGTAGCAGGGAAACTGGAAGAAGGAAAGAATGTGGCATTCCTTACACTGGGAGACCCCTGTGTATATTCCACCTATATATATATTCATCAAAGGATTGAAAAGGCAGGATATGAAACGGAAATTGTCAGTGGAATTCCCTCCTTTTGTGCAGTATCAGCCAAATTGAATATGGGATTGGTAGAAAAGGATCAGATGCTCCATGTGATTCCCTCCTCCTATGGAATTGAAGAGGGGATGAAGCTGTCGGGGACCAGAGTTCTGATGAAAGCAGGACGTAAAATGGGACAGGTGAAAAAGTATTTAAAGGAAATGAATGTTCAGGCGTCCATGGTGGAGAATTGTGGGATGGAACATGAAAAAATATATGACAACGTAAATGAGATACCGGAAGAAGCAGGGTATTATTCTCTGATTATTGTAAAGGAGCAGCAGTAATGGTTTATTTTGTAGGAGCAGGAAGTGGTGCGCCGGATCTGATTACAGTTCGCGGACAGCGCCTTTTACGACAGGCCGATATCATAATTTATGCAGGATCACTGGTAAATCCCGCACTTTTGGAGGAAGCAAAGCCGGAGTGTGAGATTCACAACAGTGCCCATATGACGCTGGAAGAAGTAACGGAGGTTATGAAACAGGCAGAACGACAGGGCAGGATGACGGTACGGCTTCATACCGGAGATGCAAGCATTTATGGGGCAGTGCGGGAGCAGATGGATGTGCTGGAGCAGGAAGGAATTTCTTATGAGAGTTGTCCCGGAGTCAGTTCTTTCTGCGGTGCGGCTGCGGCATTGAATTTGGAATATACCCTGCCGGATGTATCACAGAGTGTAATTATTACAAGGATGGCAGGCAGAACCCCAGTGCCGGAAAAGGAAGAGATTGCATCATTTGCCCTTCATCATGCAACCATGGTTATTTTTCTAAGTACCGGTATGCTTGAAAAGCTTCAGGAACGGCTGATAGAAGGTGGTTATGAAGCAGATACCCCGGTGGCCATTGTGTATAAAGCTACCTGGCCCGAGGAAGAGAAATATATCTGTACGGTAAGTACACTGGCACAGACCGCAAAGGAGCATAAAATCACCAAGACAGCATTGATTATCGTTGGAGACGTAGTGACTCACAGCAATTACCGCAGGAGCGATTTATATCATCCTGAATTTGAAACGGAGTTTCGGAAGCCATGCAAATAGAAATCATAAGCTTTACCCAGCAGGGAAGCCAACAGGCGGAAAAAATAAAAAAGATTGTGGAAAAAACCTCAGAAGTACATATGGTATGTGGAAGGACGATGGAAAAAACACTGCAGGAATGGTGCAAAGAAGCATTTTCAAAGGCACAGGTTCTGGTTTTTGTAGGAGCAGCAGGAATTGCAGTACGTACCATTGCGCCATTTATAAAAGATAAATTTACCGATCCGGCAGTGCTGGTAGTAGATGAAAAAGGAAAATTTGTAATCCCCATCCTGTCCGGCCATGTGGGCGGAGCCAATGAATTCGCAAGTCTGCTGGCAGAGGAGCTTTCGGCAGAAGCGGTAATTACTACAGCCACAGATTTGAATGGGAAATTTGCAGTGGATGTATTTGCACGTAAGAATCAACTGGTATTAAAAGACAGGATATGGGCGAAAGAAATTTCTTCAGCTATTTTGCAGGGAGAGGAAGTAGGCTTCACCTGTGAGGGAGAGGTTAGAGGAGAAATCCCAAAGGAGCTGGTGCCGGGACAAAAACAGCATCAGATATCCGTAGGAATCCATGCCGGAAACCATCTTTATCCCAAGGCAATAACATTGGGAATTGGATGCAGGAAGGGCAAATCAGAGGAAGAAATGGAACAGTTTGTGAAGCAGCAATTAGAGAAGCATCAGATTGCTTTAGAGAGTATTATCTGTGTGGCTTCTGTGGATATAAAAAGCAAGGAACAGGGGATTGTCCTGTTTTGTGAAAAATATGGATTACAATTTCAAACATTTTCACCTCAGCAGTTAAGTGAAGTTTCCGGAAACTTTGAGGAGTCACAATTTGTAGCAGAACATATTGGAGTGGGAAATGTATGTGAGCGGGCAGCTATCTGCGGGCTGGGAAGCGAACAAGCTCATATCATATTAAACAAGACAGCCGAAAGAGGAATGACCCTTGCCATAGCAGAAAAAGATTGGAGTGTTACCTTTGAATAAATTATATGTAGTTGGAATTGGGCCGGGAGCCTATGAAGATATGACCCTGAAGGCGATAAAGACATTGGAAAGCTGTGATGTAATCGTCGGCTATACCGTATACGTAGAACTGGTGAGAGCGCATTTTGCAGGAAAGGAATTTCTTACCACTCCTATGCGGAAAGAAGTGGAACGGTGCCGGCTGGCATTTGAACAGGCGGCAGAGGGAAAAAGCACCGCAATGATATGCAGCGGAGATGCTGGTGTCTATGGCATGAGCGGATTAATGCTTGAGATTGGAACAGAATACCCACAGGTGGAAGTAGAAATCATTCCAGGTGTAACGGCTGCCCTGAGCGGCGGCGCAGTCTTAGGTGCACCTCTAATGCATGATTTCGCAGTCATCAGTCTCAGTGATTTGATGACCCCTTGGGAAACAATTGAAAAAAGATTAGGGGCAGCGGCAGAAGCAGACTTAGCGGTATGTCTTTATAATCCCTCCAGTAAGAAGCGGGCAGATTATCTGAATAAAGCATGTGAAATTATGCTGAAGGATAAAGCGCCGGAAACAGTATGCGGTATTGTTTCACAGATTGGAAGAGATGGGGAGCATATGGAATTGTATTCTCTGGAAGAATTAAAAGAGGTAAAGACCGATATGTTTACTACGGTATTTATCGGTAATTCTTCTACCAAAAGGATAAATGGAAAAATGGTGACACCCAGAGGATATGCCTTAAATTAAGAATAAGAGGACAAAAAGCATGCAGGAAGTATTATTATTTTCAGGAACAAGTGAAGGAAGAGAACTGACGGAAATATTATGTGCCCATTCTATAAAAGTAACGGTTTGCGTGGCTACGGAGTATGGACAGGAGGTAATGGAGGAATCCAGTCTGACTGAGATCCGGGTAGGACGTATGAATCAGGAAGAGATAGAAAGACTGGTTGCTTCCAGAAAATGGCTGGCAGTGATTGATGCCACCCACCCCTACGCGAAGGAAGTGACAGAAAATATCAGAAATGCATGCAAGGCACAGAATACAGAAGTGTTACGTCTAATACGCAGTGAAAGTGAATATGTAGAAAATATTCATTATGTGGATTCCGTGGAGGAAGCAGCAACATATCTAAATGAGGCTTCAGGGAATATATTTATTACCACCGGAAGCAAGGAATTGTCCCAATACCTGAATCTTATTCAGGATAAAGAACGGATTTTTGTACGGATTTTACCAGGGGTAGAGGAATTGGAAAAATGTCATACTCTGGGCTTGAAAGGGAAACAGATTATCTGTATGCAGGGACCTTTCGGTGAAGAATTGAATCATGCCATGATAAAGGAAATAAAAGCTGACTGGCTAGTAACCAAAGAGACCGCAGGGGCAGGGGGATATCCCCAGAAGCTTCAGGCGGCAGTGCGGGCAGGAGCAAAAGCAGTTGTAATAAAGAGACCCAAAGAATCCGGATTTTCTATGGAAGAAATATTGCAGAAGCTTAAGCTTACATCTCCAAAGGAACAAGTAAAGACAAAAATCAGTCTTGTGGGAATCGGTATGGGAAATGCAGGAACCCTTACCATGGAAGCACTGGAGTGCATAAAGGAATCAGACCTGCTGATTGGGGCGGCCCGAATGCTGGAAGCTGTTCCAGAAGAAATCAAAAAGGACAAAACAGAATTCGTATCCTATAAAAGTCAGGAAATTATATCCTATATTGAAAGTCATCCCTGCTATAAGAAAATAGCTGTGCTTTTATCTGGTGATGTAGGGTTTTACAGTGGAGCTCATTTGCTGCAGGATAGCCTTCAGAAAATGGGAATCCAGTATCAGGTCAGAAATGTATGCGGTATATCCTCTATGGTATATTTTGCATCCCGGCTTGGAATGCCATGGGAAGACATGGAACTTATGAGTATTCATGGAAGGAATCAGAATGTCATAGGAAGAGTGGGGAGAGCCAAAAAGGTATTTACCCTCACCAGCGGAGCGGAAAGTATTCGAAAACTCAGCAGGGAATTAGAAGAATATGGCATGGACGATGTAAAAATATATCTTGGAAGGCAGTTGGGCTGTCAGGAAGAAGAGATACAGGAAGGAATTCCCGCAGACTTTGTGGACTATGAAAAGGAAGGACTGTGTGTTCTAATTCTGGTGAATGAACAGTATGCTAAAACCAGTGTGACCCATGGAATGTCTGATGAAGAATTTGTAAGGGGAAAAGTTCCCATGACTAAGGAGGAAGTACGCAGTATTTCCCTGTCTAAACTGGAATTAAAAAAGGATTCTGTGATATATGATATCGGAGCCGGAACCGGAAGTGTTTCAGTGGAATGTGCCCGGATGGCAGAGGCAGGAAGTGTATATGCCATAGAGAAGAAGCCGGAAGCATTAAAGCTGGTAGAAGAAAACAAATATAAAACGGCATCTGCCAATCTCCATATAATAGCAGGTGAGGCTCCTGAGGCGATGGAACAGCTGCCTGTGCCCACCCATGCATTTATAGGGGGAAGCAGTGGAAAACTGGAAGAAATATTAAAGCGGCTGTGGGAAAAGAACCCACAGGTTCGTGTGGTAGTTAATGCAATTTCATTAGAAACCGTAGCAGAGATGACACAGATTATAAAAAAATACAAATTTACCAAAAAAGAAATCCTACAGGTAACCATTTCAAAGGCAAAAGAAATTGGAAGTCATCAGCTGATGATGGGACAGAATCCTGTTTATATCATAACCTTGGAACGGTAATTGTTCTAAGTAGCGTTTCTTTTCTATATATTATAACATAATTATAGAAACAGGAAGTGAAAGCATATGTGCGGAATAGCGGGATTTTATCATAAAGAAAAGGATTATAGGGAACGGACCGAATATTACCGTTCCCTTCTTACTACCATGCATGAAGTGTTATGGCACAGGGGACCAGACGATGAGGGAATATACTTATCCAGACAGTGCGGGCTTTCTCACAGTCGTCTGTCTATTATTGATCTTGCAGGGGGACATCAGCCCATGATACGAAGCCGTGATGGGAGAACCTGTGCAATTGTCTATAATGGGGAATTATATAATACAGCAGAATTGCGCCAGATGCTGCAGATAAGAGGCTGTCAGTTTACCACTGCCAGTGATACGGAAGTAATCCTTACCGGAGTTATGGAGATGGGACCTGAATTTGTAAAGAAGATGAATGGAATTTTTGCATTTGCAGTATGGGATTCTCTAAGGAAACAATTATATCTGTTTCGAGACCCCATGGGGGCAAAACCGCTGTTTTATACATGGTGTGGAGAAGAATTGATTTTTGCATCGGAGCTAAAAGGAATATTTGCTCATCCTCTTCCCAAGGCAGAGGTAGATCGGGACGGCTGGAATGAAATCTTTGGAATCGGTCCTGCAAGAAGTGTAGGATGTGGCGTGTTCAAGGGAATACACGAAGTGCTTCCGGGAGAATATCTGGTTTGCGGAAGGGAAGGCTGTCACAGAAAGAAATACTGGGAATTAAAAAGTCATCCTCATGAAGACGATTATGCCAAAACAGTGGAGACGGTTTCCAGCCTTGTCTATGATGCAGTAGCAAGACAAATGGTATCAGATGTGCCAATCTGTACATTTTTATCCGGTGGAGTAGACAGCAGCCTGGTATCTGCCATTTGTGCCAAAGAACTGGAGAAACAGGGAAAACAGCTCGCTACATTTTCCTTTGACTTTGTAGATAATCAGAAAAATTTTAAATCCAATTCATTCCAGCCTTCCCAGGATCGTCCTTATGTGGAGAAAATGGTAGAATATCTCGGGTCAGAGCATAAATTTCTGGAATGCGACAACGGACATCAGATTTCCATGCTGACAGATTCCGTGAAAGCTCACGATTTGCCCGCAATGGCGGATGTAGATTCTTCTTTGATGTATTTTTGTTCCCAGGTGGCAAAAACCCATAAAGTTACCTTGACGGGAGAGTGTGCAGATGAGATATTCGGAGGCTATCCATGGTTTCATAAAAAAGAAGTTATGGAGAAGGAAACCTTCCCGTGGACATTGGATCTGGCACCAAGAAAGCAGCTGCTTTCTGATGAATTTAAGGAATTTCTCCAAATGGATGATTATGTCAGTAAAGCATATCATAGTTCCATTAATGAAGTGCCTAAGTGTGAAGGGGACTCCCCGGAAGAGGCAAGACGCAGAGAGATTTCTTATTTGAACCTGAAATGGTTTATGCAGACATTGCTGAACCGCATGGATCGTACCAGTATGAACTGTGGTCTGGAAGCGAGAGTTCCTTTTGCAGATACGAGAATTGTCCAGTATGCTTGGAATGTTCCATGGGAGATGAAGGCAAAAGATGGCGTGGTTAAACATCTGCTGCGTGAATCTGGAAGAGGAAAATTGCCGGATGAAGTACTGTTTCGTAAAAAATCCCCTTATCCAAAGACTTATGACCCAAGATATGAAGGAATGTTAAAAGAGATGTTTCAGGGGATGCTTCAGGATTCTAATGCACCGGTACTGCAGTTTTTAGATAGAAAGAGACTGGAAGACTTTATGAAAAAGCCTTTTGATTATGGAGCACCATGGTACGGGCAGCTTATGGCAGGACCTCAGATGCTGGCATATCTGTTTCAGATAAATGAGTGGATGAAGCTATATCATATAAAAACAGTATAGAAAAGTAGGAAAAAGGTTTCTTTTTACGTGAAAAAAATATATAATAAGGAAAGTTAGACGTAAGGAGGAATCATCATGTTAGAAACAGGAATAAAAGGATATCAGGAAATTGTTGTGTCAGAAAAGGATACTGCAAAGGTTCACAAAAGCGGAACATTAGATGTACTGGCAACACCAGCCATGATTGCACTTATGGAAGAAACTGCATGGAAAAGTGTAGCAGAGCATCTGGAATCCGGTATGGGAACTGTAGGTGTGAAACTAGACATCAAACACCTTGCACCTACACCAGTAGGGATGAAAGTATGGTGTGAGACTTTGCTGGAGGAAGTAGAGGGCAGAAAATTGGTATTTTCTATAAAAGCCTTTGATGAAACCGGAGAAATCGGAAAAGGAAATCATGAGCGCTTTATTGTGGAGGAAGAAAAATTTCAGAGTAAGGCAGAGAAGAAAAAAGAGAAATAGAGATGTAAAAAAACGGGGTGGCTTTATGCTGCTTCGTTTTTCGTAAGGAGTCATAATGAAACAAAAGAAGCAAATGTCTGAGTCTGTTTTTGTGGCAGTATTTTTATCTCTGTCCGGCGGATTTCAGGATGCATATACATTTTATTGCCGGGATGAGGTATTTGCCAATGCTCAGACAGGAAATATGGTTTTAATGGGAAAAAACTTTGCAACCGGGAATTTTGAAATGGGATTACAATATCTTTTACCGGTACTGGCTTTTGCCGCAGGAGTTTATATTGCAGAACGTATACGCAGACAGTGTAAACATTATGAAAAGATACACTGGAGACAGCTTATAGTAGTAATGGAAATCTTAATATTATTTGGTGTAGGGTGGATGCCTCAGGGGCTTAATC
>CAZUKR010000068.1:0-14338 GCA_964620885.1 uncultured Eubacterium sp. | reverse complement strand
TTACGCTAGCCTCTATTCTTTCATGAAAAGTTTATAATTTTAACATTCTCCCATTAGTTCACACTCGTTCATCTGGTCACATCCCTGCATCTGATCGCACTCCTGCATTTCTTCACACTCATGCATTTCATCACACTCCTGCATTTCTTCCGGCTGTCTCATCTGACTGGGCTGCCGCATTTGCTGGGGCTGCCTCATTTCACCCGGCTGCTGCATTTCACCCGGCTGTCTCATCTGGCTGGGCTGACGCATTTCTTCCGGTTGTCTCATCTGGCTGGGCTGCCGCATCTGCATTTCTTCTGGCTGTCTCATCTGGCTGGGCTGCCTCATCTGACCTGGCTGCTGCATTTCACCTGGCTATCTCATCTGCTGGGGCTGCCTCATCTGGCCTGGCTGCTGCATTTCACCCGGCTGTCTCATCTGGCTGGGCTGCCTCATCTGACCTGGCTGCTGCATTTCACCCGGCTGTCTCATCTGGCTGGGCTGTCTCATCTGACCTGGCTGCTGCATTTCACCCGGCTGTCTCATCTGGCTGGGCTGCTGCATTTCCTCGGGCTGCTGCATTTCACCCGGTTGACGCATTTGACTGGGCTGACGCATTTCCTCGGGCTGTTGCATTTCCCTCGGTTGCATGATTACCGGAATACAAAGTTCTTCTCCTATCTGTAAATTGTATACATTCACATAGGGATTGGCGAACATTATCTGGGCCACGCTTACGTGATATCTTTTCCCAAGTTCGTACAGGGTATCCCCCCTTTCCACTACATGTATAATCCCTCTGCATGGGCCCCCTGTATAGATTGGGCCGATTGGAATTGTTACCCTTCTTTCCATTTTTTTCTCCTGATTTTCTTTTTATAGTATTATATTCTTATTCCACAAAACCGTTCTAGCTTCCTGTTCTCTGCATATATTTGGACAAAGTAAACAAGGGTATTTGGAAACTTTTTCTTATTTTCTAAACATTCCATAAATTATACAAAATGAATTGTTTTTTGTCATTTCCTGTCGTATAATGAACTTTGTTTGATTTTACCATTGCATAATAATAAGTAGAGATATTTATGATTTGTGCCGTATTTATATGAAAATATGACTCAGATACAGCATTTATTACTATTTCTGAGCATTGGAGGTTAGATTTATGGAAAAACGAATTTTACACAAGCTGGGCATTGACATAGGTTCCACGACTGTAAAGATTGCTATCTTAAACAAAAGCAATGAACTGCTTTTTGCAGATTATGAACGGCATTTTGCCAATATCCGGGAAACACTTTCCGATTTACTGGCAAAGGCACAGGACGCTCTTGGTAATCTGGCACTTACACCTATGATTACCGGTTCCGGCGGACTGACTCTTGCAAAACATCTTGGTATTCCCTTTGTACAGGAAGTTATTTCCGTTTCAACTGCCTTGGAGGATTATGCTCCTGAAACCGATGTTGCCATCGAACTTGGCGGAGAAGATGCGAAAATTATATACTTTGAAGGCGGCAACGTAGAACAGCGTATGAATGGTATCTGTGCCGGCGGTACTGGTTCCTTTATTGATCAGATGGCCTCTCTGCTCCAGACAGATGCTACCGGATTGAATACATATGCCAAAGATTATAGTGCTATTTATCCTATTGCAGCCCGCTGCGGTGTTTTTGCGAAAAGTGATATACAGCCTTTAATCAACGAAGGGGCATCCAAAGAAGATTTATCTGCATCTATTTTTCAGGCAGTCGTAAACCAGACCATCTCTGGTCTTGCCTGTGGCAAGCCCATTCGCGGACACGTAGCTTTTCTGGGAGGTCCGTTACATTTTCTTTCTGAGTTGAAAGAAGCTTTTATCCGCACTTTGAAATTAGATGATGAACATATTATTGCTCCAGAACATTCCCATCTATTTGCAGCAATCGGTTCCGCTTTAAACTATGATCCGGACGTTGTCATGAATCTTACGGATATTCTTGATAAGCTTTCTTCCGATATTCAAATGGAATTCGAAGTGGAACGTATGGAGCCTTTATTTGCAACACCGGAAGACTATGAAAGCTTTACCAGACGTCATGGCAAATACCATGTGACAACGGATGATTTATCCACCTATGAAGGAAATTGTTTCCTGGGTATCGATGCCGGTTCTACCACAACCAAAGTTGCACTGGTGGGCGAAGACGGTTCTTTGCTCTATTCTTTTTACAGCAGCAATAACGGCAATCCACTGGCTACTGCCACTACTGCTATTCGGGAAATTTATGATTTGCTGCCGAAAAGGGCTCATATCGTTCACTCCTGTTCCACCGGTTACGGTGAAGCCTTATTAAAAGCCGCTTTTATGCTGGATGACGGAGAAGTTGAAACAGTTGCCCACTACTATGCTGCCGCCTTCTTTAATCCTGAAGTAGATTGTATCCTGGATATCGGCGGACAGGATATGAAGTGTATTAAAATAAAAAATCAGACGGTAGACAGTGTTCAGTTGAACGAAGCCTGCTCTTCCGGCTGCGGTTCTTTTATCGAAACCTTTGCTAAATCTCTCAATTATTCTGTAGAAGATTTTGCACAGGCTGCATTGTTCGCAAAGAACCCAATCGACCTGGGAACCCGCTGTACGGTATTTATGAACTCTAAAGTAAAGCAGGCGCAAAAAGAAGGAGCCGATGTTTCTGATATCTCTGCCGGACTTGCTTATTCTGTGATTAAGAATGCTTTGTTCAAAGTTATCAAGGTATCCGACGCCAAAGATTTAGGGGAAAATATTGTAGTTCAGGGTGGTACCTTCTACAATGATGCTGTACTGCGAAGTTTTGAACAGATTTCCGGCTGTGAGGCAGTACGTCCTGATATTGCAGGTATCATGGGGGCTTTCGGTGCTGCTTTAATTGCACGGGAACGCTATGAAGAAAATGCCTCAACCACAATGCTGTCCATCCAAGATATTGAAAATCTGGAAGTAGATACCAAACTGGTGCGCTGCCAGAAATGTACCAACCACTGTCTTCTGACAGTTAACCGTTTCTCCGGTAACCGTCAGTTTATTACAGGTAACCGCTGTGAACGTGGTCTCGGAAAAGAAAAGAACAAAGAACAGATTCCAAATCTGTATGAATATAAAAACAAAAAAATCTTCGACTATGAACCTCTTGCGGCATCCGATGCTTCCCGGGGAACTGTTGGTATTCCAAGAGTTTTGAATATGTATGAAAACTATCCATTTTGGGCTGCTTTCTTTAAAACCTTGAAATTCCGTACTCTGCTTTCCCCCCAGTCCAACCGGGCGATTTATGAAATGGGTATTGAGTCCATACCAAGTGAATCTGAATGCTATCCAGCAAAACTGGTTCACGGACATGTATCCTGGCTGATTGAGAAACATGCAGATTTTATATTTTATCCATGTATTCCTTATGAGCGGAATGAATTTCCAGATGCTACCAACCACTATAACTGCCCTATTGTAACCTCCTACGCTGAAAATATTAAAAATAACGTAGATGAGATTACATCCGGGAAAATGCGTTTCTTAAATCCCTTTATGTCCTTTGGTGATAAGGATGCCCTATTGGAACAATTAGAAATCGTATTTGAAAAGGAATTTTCCATTCCTTCTGAAGAAGTGAAAGCTGCAGTGGATGCCGGATGGAAAGAACTTGCTGCTATGCAGGAAGACATTCGCCGCAAGGGAGAAGAAACATTAAAATACATGGAGGAAACCGGACGCCGTGGGATTGTTCTGGCAGGACGTCCTTACCACGTGGATCCGGAGATTAACCACGGTATCCCGGAACTTATAAATTCTTACGATATCGCTGTATTGACAGAGGATTCTGTTTCACTTCTTGCAGAAGTAGAACGTCCATTGATGGTTATGGATCAGTGGATGTACCATTCCAGACTTTATACTGCTGCAAACTTTGTAAAAACCAGGGATGACCTGGACTTAATTCAGCTGAACTCTTTCGGCTGTGGACTGGATGCTGTAACTACCGATCAGGTAAATGATATTTTAAGTAAATCAGGTAAAATCTACACCTGCCTGAAAATTGATGAAGTAAATAATCTGGGGGCTGCACGTATCCGTATTCGTTCCCTCCTTTCAGCACTTCGTGTAAAGGAAAAACAACATACGGAACGTACCATTGTTCCATCTACTTATAACCGTGTGATATTTACCGAAGAAATGCGCAAAGATTACACAATCCTTTGCCCGCAAATGTCACCAATCCATTTCGAGTTGATTGAACCCGCTTTCCAGGCTGCCGGTTACAACCTGATTGTTCTTGACAATGATGGCCGGGATGCAGTGAATGTTGGTCTAAAATATGTAAATAACGATGCCTGCTATCCTTCTCTGATGGTAGTTGGTCAGATTATGGAAGCTATATTATCTGGAGAATATGACTTAACAAAGACTGCTGTTATCGTTTCCCAGACTGGCGGCGGCTGTCGTGCTTCCAACTATATCGGATTTATCCGCCGTGCACTGGAGAAAGCCGGATATCCTGATATTCCGGTTATCTCTATTAACCTCAGCGGTTTAGAGGAAAATCCGGGATTCAAGCTCACACTGCCACTGATTCAGCACGGTTTATATGCTCTGATTTTCGGTGATATATTTATGCGCTGTCTGTACCGGACCCGCCCCTATGAGGCAGTTCCCGGTACCGCCAATGCCCTTCATAAAAAGTGGAAAGAAAAATGTATTGATTTTGTGGCTACCACAAAACCACTTTCTCACCGGAAATTCAAACGCTACTGCCGTGAAATTATTCAGGACTTTGATAATCTTCCTATGCTGGACATAAAAAAACCAAAAGTTGGTGTAGTCGGTGAAATCCTGGTGAAATTCCTGCCGGCAGCCAATAATTATCTGGTGGAATTACTGGAGGCAGAAGGTGCAGAGGCTGTGGTTCCTGACCTGACGGATTTCTTGCTCTACTGCTTCTATAATAATAATTTCAAGGCGGAACATCTTGGTATGAAGAAATCATCTGCCCGTATTGCTAACCTTGGTATCAAAGTATTAGAGTGGCTAAGAAGTGCTGCCAGAGGTGCGTTTGAAAAGAGCCGTCACTTCGATGCTCCGGCACGAATTGAGGAACTTGCGAAATATGCAGAACCCATTGTTTCTCTTGGAAACCAGACAGGGGAAGGATGGTTTCTCACAGGTGAGATGTTAGAACTGATTCATACGGGAACCACCAATATCGTATGTACTCAGCCATTCGCCTGCCTGCCAAACCATGTGGTAGGAAAAGGTGTTATCAAAGAACTCCGCCACCAGTATCCTTTATCCAACGTTGTGGCAATTGATTACGACCCCGGTGCTTCTGAAGTAAACCAGCTGAACCGTATCAAATTGATGCTGTCTACTGCTCAGAAGAACCTGACAAAAGTGCAGAGTAAAGCTGACGTATAAGTTTTTCTATAATACAAAAGGATGTTTCATATATATAGACGAAACATCCTTTTCTAATTCTAAATTCTTTTTAAAAATATTTACAGTTCTTCCGGATAATACATTTCCCATTCTTTACGCAGATCTGTCATAATCTGCATCACATCTTCTGTATAATTCAAATAAATATCTTCTTTATTTCCAAGAATGGCTTTCTCCATATCCTCCACCTCGTACTGCAATGCCCGGCTCATTTCACCTTCTCTGAGGATCTCCGTTTTACCGCTTTCCACATACACAATCTTAGCCTCTTCCGCTCTTGGATAATCCACAATCTCAATATACCCGTTTTCACCACAGATATTACATCGTTTGGGCTGCTTTGTATGGAGTGACAGTGAAATTACTACCATCTGGCCTTCTTCATTCTGCATTACAATACCTGATATTTCATCCACTCCGCTTGGAGCCTTTTTCATAATCGAAACCACCTGCTCCGGCTTGGACTTCAAATAAAACCGTGCCAGGGATATGGCATATACACCAATATCTAAAAGTGCTCCTCCCGCAAGCTTTGGATTAAAAAACCGGTTCTCCATATCGTATTCTTTAAAGCTTCCAAAGTTAATCTGAATCATGCCGATTTCGCCGATTGTGCCCTCTTCCACAAGTCTGCTCAGTTTTTTATGAATGGGCATATGATAAATTGTCATAGCCTCTGCTACAACAAGATTTTTCTTCTCCGCAAGAGCTGTCACTTTTTCCAGTTCTTTACTATTTAAGGTAATTGCCTTTTCACATAATACGTGTTTTCCATTGGAAAGTGCTTCCATCATAAACTCCACATGTGTATTATGGGGTGTCGTAATATAAATCACATCTACTTCTTCGTCATGAAATATCTCATGGAAATCCTGATATACCTTTTCTATCTGATATTTCTTCGCAAAATCCACTGCCTTCTCATAGGTACGGTTTCCTACGGCATACACCTTTTTCCCTGCACTTTTCAATGCTTGTGCCATTTCATTGGCCACTACACCGGTTCCCAAAACCGCCCAGTTTATTGTTCGTTTCATAATTTCTCCCTTATTGCTTGTTGTCTCTTTTGTATTCACTTAAAATTTTCATGAATTCTCTGTGATATTTGTAAAAACAAAATAAAATGGATATGCTGCATATTCCAATCAGTATATTGGCTATGATATAAGGAATATTATAGCATAAAATTAAAATCATCGATGTTCCATGAAGTATCACCGTATTCAATTTCCCATACCATAATGCGCCCTCATTCCATCCGGTTGTTCCAATCACTTTAAGTCCCATAAATACCATATAAGCTTCCCTCATAACAAAGATGCCTATTTCAATTATCATCGCCGGATAGTGGCTGATCAGTGCCAGCATTACCAATCCCTGGGTAACTTTATCTGCAAAGGGATCCAGAATCTTTCCAACATCACTAATCATCTGAAAGTGCCTTGCTATTTTCCCATCTACTACATCCGTTATCCCAGATAATACTAATATTCCCAGTGCAATATAATGTCCCGTCGGGTCATCTGCATTTAGATAAACCGCCAAAAAAACAAATGCCAGCCCCAGCCGGAACAAGCTTAATATATTGGGTATTGTAATAATTTTTTTGGAATAATCTTTTTTTGTCATTTTCTGTCACGCCTCCTGCTGAACTATATTATCACACTAGGTTATTTTTTTCTACCTTATTTGGGAATTTTATTCTGATTCCAATACAACAAGGGATGCCGTATCTTCTGATACAACATCCCTCTTCTTAGTTATAATATAATCTATTTTGTTTTATACTTTACATGCAGCAATTCATGTTCCCTGTTCTTAAGAATGTCTCCATAAAGCGATGCAACCAGCGGATTTTCTTCACTACGCTTAATCAGAAGTGCCTTATCATCTTTATAAAGACCTTCCGCTCTTAAGCGTTTTTCTGTTGAGCGGGCAAAGGGCTGTCCTGCACCTGCCACACAACCACCAGAACACGCCATCACTTCAACAAAATCAAAATGCTCTTCTCCACTTTCAATCTTTTGGATTAATTTATCTGCATTTCCAAGACCACTGACAATACCGATGCGCACCTTCCTTTCTCCAAGATCCAGCTCGCATTCCTTTACGCCTTCCATGCCACGAATACCAATAAACTCAATTTCCTTCAAGGCTTTTGGACTCTTATCTGCTACTACCTTGCGGACGGCCGCTTCTGTTACTCCTCCGGTTGCTCCGAAAATAACTCCTGCACCAGAATAAAGAGAGAACGGCATGTCATACGCTTCCGGTTCCAGACGATCAAAGCGGATACCAATTTCTTTCAGCATACCGATTACTTCCTCTGAGGTCAGCACATAGTCTACATCCGGAATACCTTTTCGTTTAAATTCCTCTCTGGATGCCTCGTATTTTTTGGCTGTACAAGGCATAATTGCTACAGATACGGTTTCCTTTTTTTCCTTTTTATCAAGTTTTTTATAATACTCTTTTATAACTGCTCCAAACATCTCCATAGGAGATTTTGAGGTAGATATATACGGCATAAGATGTGGATATTGTGTTTCCACATAGCGAATCCATGCCGGACAACAGGAGGTAAACAACGGGTATTTTCTTTCTGTCTCACCCAGAGTTTCTACCAATTCCTTACTTTCCTCCATAATGGTTAAATCTGCTCCCACTGAGGTATCGAAAATAACATCTACCCCCAGTTTCCGCAGAGAGGCAATCAGCTTTCCAATGGTATTTTCCCCTGGTTTATAGCCATAGGCTTCTCCTATTGCCACTCGTACTGCAGGTGCAATCTGCACCACAACTCTTTTATCCGGGTTATGTATTGCTTCCCAAACATCATGAGTGTCATTCTTAATTGTAATGGCTCCTGTAGGACAAACTGCTGCACATTGTCCGCAGTTGACACAGTTTGTATCTGCAATATCTTTTCCAAATGCTGTAGAAATCTCCATTTTAGACCCACGGTGTGCGAAGTCAATGGCTCCAACATGCTGAATTTCACTGCAGACCCTTACACAATCGCCGCATAAGATACATTTATTGGGATTTCTCACAATAGCACTAGATGAATGATCTAAAGGACGTATCGGATTGGTATTTTCAAACCGTATACCGGGAATTCCAAACCGGTTTGCCAGTTCCTGTAACTTACATTTTCCATGCTTTTCACAGGTAGTACAATCTCGGCAATGAGCCGCCAGCAATAACTCCAAAATTCGCTTTCTGTGGTGATACAACTGTGGTGTATTGGTGCGGATTTCCATTCCACTCTTAGGAGGTGTAGAACAGGAAGCAACAATGCCTCCCCATTCATCTTCAACTACACACATACGGCATGCTCCGTAAATAGACAAATCCGAATAATAACAAAATGTCGGTAAAATAATTCCTGCCTTACGAATGACTGCAAGAATGTTTTTTTCATCGGTGAAATTTATATGCTCACCGTCAATTATCATATATTTTTCCATATCAGCCATCCTCCTATGCTTCTTTTACCGCGTGGAAATTGCAGCCTTCTATACAAGCTCCACATTTAATACACTTTGATGTATCAATGGTAAATGGTTTCTTGATTTCACCTGAAATTGCGCCTACCGGACAGACTCTTGCACACTTGCTGCATCCTTTACACAATTCCGGGTCAATCTGGAGGGTTACTAATGCTTTACATTGACCGGATGGACATTTCTTATCCACTACATGGGCCATGTACTCTTCCCTGAAATATTTCATTGTACTGATAACAGGGTATGCTGCTGTTTTTCCAAGGCCGCAGAGTGCCGTTGCTGAAATGGTTTCGGAAAGTTCCTCCAGCATCTTAATATGTTCCAGAGTTCCTCTTCCTTCACAGATATCATTTAAAAGTTCCAGCATACGCTTGGTGCCTTCCCGGCATGGAATACATTTTCCACAAGATTCATTCTGAGTAAAATTCATAAAAAATCGTGCTACTTCTACCATACAGCTCTTATCGTTCATAACAACAAGACCGCCGCTTCCAATCATTGCCCCTACTTTTTTCAGGGAATCAAAATCCATATGCAGGTTCAAGTGATCTTCTGTTGGATTGATGCACAGACAGCCGCCAGAAGGACCTCCAATCTGTACTGCCTTGAATTCACCGCCCTTGACACCGCCTCCGATGTCAAAAATAACTTCTCTTAAAGTGGTTCCCATCGGAACCTCTATCAATCCCGTATTCATAACATTTCCAGTCAGCGCAAATGCTTTGGTTCCATGATTCTTATCTGGCCCGATGGTTTTATACCATGCTGCCCCTTTATTGATAATTGAGGGCACATTACAGTAAGTCTCCACATTATTTAATACCGTTGGTTTTTCAAACAAGCCTTTTTCCACGGTACGGGGCGGTTTTACTCTTGGCATACCGCGGTTTCCTTCAATAGAAGCTGTCAGTGCAGAACCTTCTCCACATACAAATGCGCCTGCCCCCAAGCTAATTTGCAATTCAAAACAGAATTCGGAACCTAATATATTTTTTCCAAGCAGTCCCTTTTCTTCCGCTTTTCCAATAGCCCTTTGGAGACGTTCCACTGCCAGAGGATACTCTGCCCGAACATAAATATATCCGTAATGTGCTCCTGTAGCAATTCCGGCAATAAGCATTCCTTCTATTACACGATGTGGATCTCCTTCCATCATACTTCGATCCATAAATGCCCCCGGATCTCCTTCATCGCCATTACATACAACATACTTTATCTCTGATTCCTGCGCCAGTACCTGAGCCCATTTTCTTCCTGTAGGGAAACCGCCGCCGCCGCGTCCCCGCAGTGAACTATCGGAAATTTCATCTACAATCTGCTTTGGTGTCATTTCAAACAGAGCCTTTGCCGCTGCGCGATATCCGCCCTCAGCTATGTATTCTTTGATAGAATCTGCATTAATACGTCCGCAATTTTCTAATGCTACACGGGTCTGCTGTTTATAAAATGGAATATCTTCCTGTTTCTCATATGCCTTTTGATTCTGATCATGATAAACAAGGCGGTCGATGACACGGTCATTTACAATACTTTCTTCAATAATTTCTTCACAGTCTTCTACCTTAACCTTAATATATAAAACACCTTCAGGTTCGATACGAAGCAATGGTCCCATTTCACAAAATCCATGACATCCTGACTTTTTCAGTCCTACACTTTCATCATGAGGCTCTTTTTCCAATACAAGAGAACACCGAATTCCCCGTTTCATCAGTATTTCCTGCATTTTAGCATAAATCTGAAGAGATCCCCCCGCCACACAACCGGTTCCGGCACAAATTAGAATTTGCTTTTTTTGTGTTTTCAAAGAGGAGGCATATTCTTTTCTTCTCTGCTCTAGTTCTTCTTGTGTATTAATTCTCATTAGCTGCTTCCTCCTTTAATGACTTTATCAATTCCTGTGCTTTTTCCGGAGTCATCGCTGGATGTACCACATCATTCACAGTACATACTGGTGCCAGACCACAAGCCCCCAGGCAGGACACCGTTTCTACTGTAAACAAACCATCTTCTGTGGTGGGTTTGTCTGATGTAACCCCCAAACTTCCTCGAATCTCTGTTAAAATATCCGCAGATTTTCTTACATGACAAGCCGTGCCATCACAAATTTTGATGACATATTTCCCCTTTGGCTCCAGAGAAAAGTTTTCATAAAAGGTAGCCACCCCGTATACCTTTGCTTCACTCAACCGAAGCTCCTTCGCAATATAGCAAAGCATTTCTTCCGGAAGATAGCGATATACCTTCTGGATATCCTGCATAATTGCAATTACAGCTGTCTGACTGTAATCATGGGACTTTAGAATTTCATCCAATACTTTCTTTTCACTTACTTTCAATCCTTCTCCTCCTTGCTATTGATAGTTTTATCAATTATAGCATTGTTAAATAATTAACGCAATCACTTTGTACATAAAACGCTAATTTAATTCGTTTTTTTTATATATTTTTGATTTATTTTTTTGTTTTTATTTTTTTAGCTTGTCCTAATTATATAACTTATTTCTATTTTTCTCATATTTTTTATAGTTTTTATATTTTTTGTATAATCTAGATACCAGGGGCAAAAGGTCATGCTTTTCATGCTTGCATGAAAAAGTATGAGTTTGGGACCCGCAAAACATGAGAAAGTAGCCCGAATAGGGCGGATTTCGAATGTTTTTAGGGTGCTGAGTGCCGGTGACACTCGTTTAGCACGGACCGAAGCGGAGCGAAGATGCGTGAGCATAAAGTGCGGAGCAATCCGTAGGTATCAACCTTTTGACACCCTAATCATAATCTAATAAAAAGAGCAAGCCTTTTTTCCCAGGCCTGCCCTTTTCTTCCAATCTTCAAATTTTAAAATTTTATACCAGTTCTTTTCTTTTCCATCCGCCCTGAAAATAACGAAACATAGAAATTGCTAATCCTACACTCCATCCAATGGGATTTGCCCACATAACAATCATTCCTGCTGTCACATCTGCCAGAGCATAAGTAAGAATTACACGGGCAGACAAGTTACAGATACTACATGCCAAAAACCATTTCATATCAGCAGCTCCCCGTAAAACCCCGTTACTAACATTCATAAGTCCCATAACAAAATAAAACAAAGATACGATGCTAAGATATTCCGCACCAATGGATATGGCTTCCGCACTGGTGGCCGAATCCATAAACAATCCAACAAAACTGCTTCCGGTAAAATGCAGCAATACTGCAATCCCCAAACCAATACTAGCAGACATCATCAGACAAATGCGATAGCCCTGTCTAACCCGCTCTGGCTTTTTGGCCCCCATATTCTGTGCCACATAAGTAGATGCTGCGTTCCCCACTGCTACCATGGGGACAATAGCGATGCTGTCAATCTTGGTAGCTGCTGTATATCCCGCCACAAATGTCGATCCGAAACGATTTACTACAGACTGTACCAGCAGCATACCGATAGATACAATCGATTGCTGGATAATAGTTGGAATGGCAACTGTCACCATACGCTTTAACATATAGATATCATATTTCTCAAAATAATCCGTCTCCATTCCTTTCATCTTTTTCATCAAAAAAACAAAAGATAATAGAGCTGAAACTGCCTGGGATATCAACGTCGCCCATGCCGCTCCTTCTACTCCCATGTGAAGCTTGGCCACAAAAAACAAATCCAGTCCTATATTCAATAACGATGATATCATTAAAAATAACAATGGTTTGGTGGAATCTCCCAATGCATTAAAAATAGCTGAAAACGCATTATATAAAAATAGAAATACAAATCCGTAAAAATAAATCTGAAGATAAGCGGATGCATCCGCAAATATATTTTCCGGCGTTCCCATAAGTCGTAAAATGCCTTTATTTATAGCCATTCCTATTATACTTAGTAAAATACTGAATCCCAGTATAGACAATAAAGCGGTAGATATCGCTGTCTTCATCTTCTCCAGCTGATTTGCCCCGAATAACTGTGAAATTACTACAGAACATCCAATTCCGGTTCCTATTGCTACCATAACAAACAGCATTGTAATTGCAGTAGATGCTCCTACTGCTGCTAATGCATCTTCTCCTACCACATTTCCTACAATAATTGAATCTACAATATTATAAAACTGCTGAAACAGGTTTCCGCCCACCATAGGCAGTGTAAAACCAATTAATGCCTTGGTTGGATTCCCTGTTACCATGCTTCCTTTTAAATGATTTTCCATTTTTTCTTCCTCTGTCCTTCTCTTTCTCTTCCATATGCACTATTTCCCATTTTACTATTCCGCTCCTTTTTGGTCAACTCTTTTCCCTTGTTCCTATAGTTTATAAACATTTAATAATTCCCAGACCCCGCTATTTTACAGGCTTTCCGTCTTTTTGTTAGCACTCCTTCAAAAAGAGTGCTAATTTTCTATTGACTTTTAAAAATTGTCGTATTACAATTTTTCTTAGAACAAAAAAAGAACGAAAAAGGAGTGTTGACAAATGAGTAACAAACATGGAAGTCTTTCCATCAACAGTGATAATATTTTTCCTATTATAAAAAAATGGTTATATTCTGACCATGATATTTTTTTCCGTGAGTTGATTTCAAATGGATGTGATGCCATTACTAAACTCAAGAAATTAGACTTAATGGGAGAACATGATCTGCCTGAAGGTTTTGAACCTAAGATTCGGGTGCTTGTAAACCCAGAGGAAAAAACCATTAAATTTATCGACAATGGTCTTGGTATGACTGCTGATGAAGTTGAGGAATATATCAATCAGATTGCTTTTTCCGGAGCAACTGATTTTCTGGAGAAATACAAAGACAAAGCAAGTGAGGAACAGATTATTGGTCACTTCGGTCTGGGATTCTATTCTTCCTTTATGGTTGCCGATGAAGTACATATTGATACCCTCTCCTATAAAGATGGTGCTACACCGGTTCATTGGGAATGTGACGGCGGTACCGAATTTGATATGGCAGATGGCAGCAAAGATACGGCAGGTACTACTATTACCCTTTTCTTAAATGAAGATTGTCTGGAATTCTCCAATGAATACCGTGCAAGAGAAGTCATTGAAAAATACTGTTCCTTTATGCCTACTCCGATTTTCTTAGAAAAAGAAAATGCAGAGGAGGAATATGAAACAATTCCTGCTGATGAGGTAACAGAAAAAGATACCCTTATTGAAAACATCGTAGAAGAAGCAAAATACGAAGAAAAAGAAAATGAGGACGGAACCAAGGAGCAGGTGGAAATTTCTCCACGTCAGGAAAAAGCAAAAATTGTAAAACGCCCTGTTTCCCTAAACGATACTACCCCACTTTGGACCAAGCATCCAAATGACTGTACCGATGAGGAATACAAAGCTTTTTATCGTAAAGTGTTCCAGGATTACAAAGAACCATTATTCTGGAACACTTTACGATAAAAAG
>CAZUKR010000067.1:0-14989 GCA_964620885.1 uncultured Eubacterium sp. | reverse complement strand
AATTCCTTTTTATTGCATTCGTCAATCTATGATGATATAATATGTTAAACTATGTAAATTTAAAGGAGGCATTCTTGTGGGGATAGCAAAAAAAACAGAAAAGAGAACGAAAAAAACGCAGAAAAGCACTAAAAAGGGATTTTTTTCTTCTATTAAATCAAAGTTTTCCAGTCTTTTAATTACTTCCATTGTAATAAGTATTGTGTTAAGTATTTATGTTATTCTACCTGGGGTAAGTAGAAACATTACATCATTAACAACAAATTATATGTCCGATATGACTTCCGCTTACGGCCGCATATTAGATCAGAACATCAATATTTCTGTTATGTATCTGTATGTAGATCGTTTGGAAGCCTTGCTGGGAGGGGTTGGCATCGAGGGTATGGACAGCAGTTACTTCTATGTAGTTGCTTCCGATGGAACCATCTTGTATCATCCAACCACTGAAAAAATCGGAAAGCCTGCTGAAAACAGCATTGTCTCAGATGTGGTTGAACAGCTTGCTGCCGGAAAAATTCCAAAGTCCAAGGTCGAACCCTATGATTATCACGGTACCAGCAAAACATGTTCCTATTATGTAGCCGGAGAAGGCAAAGCTATCCTTGTCCTAACGGTTGATGAAAAAGAAATCTTAGAACCTATTAATACAGCTTTAACACAAGCAATTATTGCCGGTGTCATTATCACCTTAGTAATGGGTGTGATTGGATATATTATTTCAGCCAGAATGACAAAGCCAATTCTTCAGGTTACCAATACAATCAACCGCCTGGCAAATATGAATTTTACCGAGGATTCTCAAACTCTGAAGATTAGCCGGCGTAGAGACGAGAGCGGTTCCATTGCCAGAGCGATTACCACCTTGCGTGAATCCCTGGTAAATGTTGTTTCTGATATTAAAAAGCAGAGCACCCAGCTTTATGACACTTCCGCCCAACTAACCGGCAGCGCCAGAACCACAAGCAGCACTGTCCAAAATGTAGAACGGGCCGTTTCCGAAATTGCAACCGGGGCAACCAGTCAGGCACAGGAGACGCAAAAGGCAACGGAAGATATCATACTGATGGGCACAATGGTAGAGGATACCAATTCTCAGGTATCTATATTACATACAGCAGCTGATTCTATTAAGGTATCCAGTGACTCAGCTAATATTACACTTCATGAATTAGGTACAATTAACCAAAAAGCCATTGATTCTATTAATATTATTTATGAACAGACACATACCACCAATGAATCCGCTCTGAAGATTAAGGATGCAACCACATTAATTGCTTCTATTGCAGATGAAACAAATTTACTTTCCTTAAACGCTTCTATTGAGGCTGCAAGAGCCGGAGAATCCGGACGTGGGTTCGCCGTTGTTGCTTCTCAGATTCAAAAACTTGCGGAGCAGTCCAATGATTCTGCAAGACAGATTGATGATATTATTCATACTTTACTGGAAGATTCTGAAAAGGCCGTAAAGACCATGGAAGAAGTAAAAACCATTATGGGACAGCAAAGCGAAAATGTTTCAAAGGCCGGCACCGTATTTGTTCAGGTGGAGAGCGGTATTGGTGATTCCCTTATTGGTATCGGAGAAATTGCAAACCGTACCCAACAACTGAACTCAACCCGAAACGGTATTGTAGATGTAGTTCAAAATCTCACTGCTATTGCACAAGAGAATGCGGCTAGTACCGAAGAAACATCTGCCGCAGTTATTGAAGTGGCTAATGTAATGCAAGAGGTTTCTGAACATGCTTTGGAATTACAGGAAATTGCCTCTACACTTGAAAAGGCAGTTGATACCTTTAAACTTTAATCCATTAAATTGTTTTCTACGAAAACAGGAGAACGGCCAATTGGCTGTTCTCCTGTTTTTATATATTCTCTTACATTTTCTTTACAATACCTTTTACGGTTTTCTTACAATCTCTTTAAGAGTTCTTCTCTTTCAGCTTCAAATCCAGGCTTTCCAAGTAATGCAAACATATTTCGTTTATAACTTTCTACTCCCGGTTGATCAAATGGATTTACACCTAATAAATATCCACTTAATCCACAAGCAAACTCATAGAAATAGAATAACTCACCTAAATAGAATTCATTCTGCTCTGGAATATTAACCATAAGGTTTGGTACGTTTCCATCTGTATGAGCTAAAATGGTTCCATTCATGGCGCTCTTATTTACAAAGTCCATATCTTTTCCTGCCAGATAGTTTAAACCATCCAGATCTACTGGTTCTTCATTGATTTTCACTTCACAGCCGGACTTTTCTATATTCATAACGGTTTCAAACATGATTCTTGCTCCGTCCTGAATAAACTGCCCCATAGAATGTAAATCTGTAGTCAAATCTACTGCCGCCGGGAAAATACCCTTCTGATCCTTTCCTTCACTTTCTCCGTAAAGCTGTTTCCACCATTCAGATACATAATGAAGACTTGGCTCATAATTAGCAAGTACCTCTACTGTTTTTCCTTTTCTTAATAAGATATTTCGCACTGCCGCATAACGCATTGCATCATTTTCTGCAAATGACTTATTTAATGCTTTATCGCGTCCTGATGCAGCACCTTCCATTAACTTATCAATATCAGCTCCGCTGACTGCTATAGGAAGAAGACCAACCGCAGTTAATACAGAGAAACGTCCTCCCACATCATCCGGAACAACAAATGTTTCGTATCCTTCTTCTGTGGAAAGGTTCTTTAATGCTCCCTTTTCTTTATCTGTGGTAGCATAAATTCTCTTAGCTGCTTCTTCTTTCCCATATTTCTTCTCCAGCATTTCCTTAAACACACGAAATGCAATTGCAGGCTCTGTGGTTGTTCCTGATTTAGAGATAATATTTACAGAGAAATCACGGTCACCAATAACTTCAATCAGCCCTGCAAGATATGCACTGCTGATACTGTTTCCTGCATAATAGATTTCCGGTGTCTTGCGGATTTCTTTGGATACATTGTTATAAAATCCATGTCTTAAGAATTCAATTGCAGCTCTTGCTCCCAAATAAGAACCGCCAATACCGATTACCACCAGCACTTCCGAATCACTCTGAATCTTAGCTGCTGACTTTTTAATTCTTGCAAACTCTTCTTTATCATAATCCACTGGCAAATCAAGCCATCCTAAAAAGTCGTTCCCTGCGCCATTTTTGGATACTAACTGAGCCTTTGCATCTTCTGTCAGCTTACTCATGTAAGAAATTTCTTCTTCACTAATAAATTTTACAGCTTTCCCATAATCAAAAGTTACTTTTTCCATCACACACACTCCTTTGCTCTTTCAGCATTTTTTTGATGAATTTTGTTGAATTTCACTTAATTTTAGCAAATCTGCATTACTTATTCAAGAGATTAGGAGAAATATTCCTGTAATACGGCATTGAAAATTTTTTCATCCTCTTCCTGTTTCCGCAGTTCTTCTACTTTTGCCCGGATACGTTCTTCCGGTTCCTCCATTTCTGATGCTTCTTCCGCTTCTCCCTCCTCGGTGAGAATCACATTAAAATATGCCTCCATATTGGTTGTTATACTTTTAAGGCTTTTATTCAGCTTTTTTATCTGCCTCAAAATCTTCACCAAGACAATCAACAATATTACCGCCACTAACCCTGCTGCCCCAATTTTAATAAATTCTCCGTAGTCTCCCATAATTTTTATAATTGTATTCATATACCTGTCCTCCTATTTCTTTTACTCTCCTTATTATAATGAAAACTTCTCTTTTTTGGAAGTAGGACAACCCTACTTTTCACCGCATGTTTCGGTGTTTTTCGACTTCATATTTTTCTTGACTTTTTTATTCAGGCGTATAATATAGGAGTAGTGAAACACACAAAATAATAGTATAATATAAATAGTAAATTACTTTAGGAGGTTCTGAATGAAACGAATCGTACTTACCGGCGGCGGAACTGCCGGACACGTTACCCCCAATATCGCCCTGCTCCCGCGTCTCAAGGAACTTGGTTACGATATACATTATATTGGCTCTTATGAGGGAATTGAAAAAAAACTGATTGAAGCCTATGGGATTCCCTATTATGGAATTTCTTCCGGAAAATTACGACGCTATTTTGATGTCAAAAATATTTCTGACCCATTTAAAGTATTAAAGGGTTATGGGCAGGCCCGCAAACTTCTAAAAAAGTTAAAGCCGGATGTGGTATTTTCTAAAGGGGGATTTGTTTCTGTTCCTGTAGTTCTTGCGGCGAAACACCGTAGAATTCCTGCAATAATCCACGAATCAGATATTACACCAGGGCTTGCTAATAAACTTGCCATTCCAAACGCTTACAAGGTTTGCTGTAATTTTCCGGAAACTTTAAAATATCTTCCGGCTGACAAAGCCGTACTTACCGGTTCTCCTATCCGCAGTGAATTATTATCTGGAAATCCGAAAAAAGCCCTGAAATACTGTCATCTAGCAGAGGGAAAGCCAGTAGTTTTAGTGGTGGGGGGCAGCAGCGGTTCCCAATTTATTAATGAAATTGTCCGCAGTCTTTTGCCAGAACTTTTAAAGACCTATCAGATTATTCATCTGTGTGGGAAGGGCAACCTAGATAGCTCTTTGCAGGACACAGCAGGTTACGCACAATTCGAATACGCCAATCAGGAATTAAGTGACATGTTTGCCCTTGCAGATGTAGTAATTTCCCGGGCTGGCGCCAATGCCATCTGTGAATTGCTGGCTCTGCATAAACCAAATATTTTAATTCCACTCTCTTCCAATGCCAGCCGTGGCGACCAGATACTGAACGCCCGCTCTTTTGAACAGCAGGGATTTAGTGTAGTGATTGAGGAAGAGCATCTCAGTAATGTAGTTCTTTTAGATGCCGTACAAAACCTTTACAAAAACCGTGGGCAGTACATAACCGCCATGGGGAAAAGCAAGCAGATGAATTCTATAGAAACAGTAGTCCAGCTTATTGAAAAAGCTGCTGCTATATAAAATCAAAGGGGTTATCGGGAAATTCAATTTTTTACGTATATACTAGAAATGGGAATCACATAAAACGTGATTCCCATTTCTGGTATCGTGAGGATTTCTCTTTTTTAACTTTTTATTTATTGTACCGATAAACCTTCAATGTCACTGTTTCATCTGCATTTCTGGTAAGGGTTTCAATATAGAATTCATTTCCCGTATCATCTCCAGACATTATTTGATTGAATTTAAACATTTCATTTCCTTCAAAAAGGAAATCCAGGTTAACCGTTGATTTAGACTGTGGTCCATCTTTTCCAATCTGGTATTGATAACTAATGTTTCCATCTTTATCTGGTGTTATTACCTGTGTTATTTCTTCTAGTAATGTTGCATGTTTTCCTAATTCTTCTTCGCCCCAAGCCTCTATCTCTGCTACCATCTGGCTCATCTCATCTGCCTCCGGGCTTATCTCATCTTCAACTGGAGGCTGTTCCTTTTCCTTAATATATGCTTCTGCGGCTGCTTCATCTGCCTTGCTGTCATCCAGCGGCAGGTCAAATAAGGCATTTACACCATCATATGCTTCATTTCTGGTAATTTCACCTGTAGATTCATTAAAATTATAAGCTTCCCAATCGTAAAATACACTGGAGCTCACACAAAGATACAGCCCGCGATTTGCAAACTTCTCTACATTATCGCATTCGGTAATACGGTACTGTACTCCATCCCGTACAATCTCCGTATATCCTCCGCCCATGGTGGCAATATTATATTTGGCCGGATTTTGTCCTTTTATTAACGGGGATACAAATAATGGATCTTCCCCATACATTTCATCACTTGTTGCCGGTCTTGGAGTCCCATCTGCATTTTCAATGGCAGTCACTGCATAAGTCTGGTCTTCTTTGATTTCTCCATCTCTTTCGCTAATATACTGGCTTAGATTTTTCCCAGATACCACACCCAGCAGTGTGATTTTATAATTTCCATACTCCTGTGCCTCATTGATTTCAATTGCATCTTTACTTCGAAATGCTGCTGCAAGCTTATCATCTTCCGCTACTTCTGCTATTTTATCCGGTGTCAGATACTTCCATGCTGCCACTGCTGTTAACGAACCAATCGAAAGAGTAAGTACCATTGTCAGTGCCACTGCCGGTATTCTTTTATTATATTTTTTAATCATTCCCTCATTCTCCTTTGCTTTCCTTAAAATTTTCTGATTCAGCCAGTAATCTGGCTCATTCTCTGGAGAAAGGGCTTGTTCTAAGATTTGATCTAAATCCATATTATGTTTCATCTAAAACAACCTCCAATTCCTGCTTTAAAATATTTCTTGCTTTGTGCAGTCTGCTTTTTACTGTTCCTTGCGGAAGCTTCATAATCTTTCCAATCTGCCCTACCGGAAGCTGAAGAGTATAGTACAGGTATACCGGAAGACGATATTTTTCATCCAGTTCTTCTACGGCCTTTTTCACCTGCTCTCTTAATTCTTTTTTGAGCAGTTCCTCTTCTACAGAACTTTCCTGTCTTAAATCCTTTTCTGCTGTCTCTTCCATGAGCTGTTCTGTCCCTGCTATCCGTTTGCGCCAGGCATATTTGCGTTTTCTGTTTTTCCAGATACGCAGAGCAATAGAAACCAAATAGCTCTTAGGATTCTGGTCGCAGTCAATTTTTGCTCCCAGTTCTACTGCTTTTAAAAAGGTATCCTGATAAAGATCCTCCGCTTCCTGCTGATTACAGGTAATTTGACAGCAGAATGTATAAATGTCTTTTCCATATTCATTTATGCATTGCTCTAGTTGCACCATATTCATTTTTTCACCACCATATTCCAGACGTCTTTCATAGGCTTTTGTTGCCCTTCACTAATACATTGTAATAACTTTCGTTTTGGTTCAGAAAAAAAAGAAGTTGTTACCGTTGTAACAACTCCTTTCTATTGTTTCGTACTATTCTGCCAGAATTCTATAAATATTTTCTAATTCCTGTTCGTTCAGTTCCAAATGGTTCCATGTCAGCTTATCCTGATTTCCATCCTCTTTATATCTTGGAATCAAATGCATATGAAAATGAAACACTGTCTGTCCTGCTACTTCTCCATTATTTTGTACAATATTGAATCCATCACACTGCAATACCTCTGTCATATGGGCTGCCAGCTTCTTTGCCAGTTTCATAACGTCCGCCGCAGCATTTTCCGGAAGTTCATATAAATCGGCATAATGTTCTTTTGGCAAAATCAAAGCATGTCCTCTGGTTGCTGGGCTAATATCTAAAATCACCCGAAACTGCTCATCTTCATAAATGGTTTTAGAAGGAATCTCTCCTCCTGCAATTTTACAAAAAATACATTCTGCATCTCTCATGTTATTCCTCCTGATTATCCAAACAAAAATATCTGATCTAACATTTTCAGCGTCTTAAAATTGCCCTTAGCTGTCATTATCCCTGTCATAAATGCTCTTTGGAAGGTCATTCTTCCCTCAAGGATTTCCTCCATTACAGCAGGTGTAAACTTAGCTATTATATCTGCGTTATCTTCCTGTCCATAATATAGATTTAACTCTTCGTTCTGAATGTTAAGTATCAATGGCTTCTTCTTTCCTTCTATCATAAACATATAAACAGCGGAAAACTCTTCCTGAGGTACAAAGCTCTCTTCCATCTCTCTAATATATAGCACTTCGTCATCCGCTTCATTCTTACCCATCATGTCTTTAAACATACTGGTAAGCTCTTCAATGTCTTCCTTCTGCTTCTTGACATAATTATCATTGGATACGAACTTGGAAAGTTGTTCGCTCTCCTGGGGAGTCAATTCTAACTGCTGTGTTCTAAGCACAGATTGCTTCACCGCCTGATTACTGGTTGGCAGACTGCTGTGTTTCTGTTGAATGGTTCGATACAGATTCTCTGCCTTCTTTTCTATAATATTGGTAAAGCTGCGATTCACTTCAAAAGATACCAGATCGTCTACATATCCGCACAATCCTTCACAAGGACGCCCTCCCAGAATCTCCCATGCATTGTAAAGGGTAAGTTCTCCTTCCCTTTCTCCATATGTAGTTGACATTACAATTGGCTGCATATAGGTCGTGGCAATCTTTTCCTTATCGCCATACAGCCAGCATGCATCTAAAAACTGCTGCATATAGCCGCCAATTCCCAACCATTCTACTGTTGTTGCCAGAATAATTCCATCTGCCTCTTTCATGGTCTGTGGTAATGTTGAAATACTGTTCTTATACTCAAATATATTATAACGTTCCACACCTACTCTTAATTCTGCCAGAACTCTCTCTATTACATTAATAACATACAGGGTAGGATCATCCAGCAATCCTCTTCCACCATAATAAATATTTACCTTCATATCAAGCCTCCAAATTTTTCACTATCTTAAGTATATAAATTTTCAAGGATAAAATCAATCCTTTTCAGCAAAATACGTATTCCTCTATCCCAAACCGCACCCTGTCATTCCTGTTTAATTTTTTGGCTCTATGGTATTCCAGCAATTCTTCATTTAAATAGGTTCCGTTGGTGGAATTCAAATCTTCTATATAATATTCCCCTTCTTCTCTTTTTATTTTTGCATGCATGCGGCTGATTCCATCTGTTTCTATTCTACCATTTACCTGATGGCGGCCACGCCCAATCAAAAATTCTTCTTCCGCAATCAACAAATCCCCGCATTTATTTTTCCCCTGATAAATCAACCTCCCTATGGGCTTCTCCGAATTGACGCGAAGCACCTCTGTCGGATATTTTATTTCCTCCTCTGGTTCCATTGTTATCTTTTCTGGTATTGCAGACTGCAATTCCTGCTTTTCCTTCTTTCCAGGTAACTTTCTACTTTTCCCCAGACACCCCAATATTTTATCTTCCATATATTCTTTTCCTTTAGCCCAGATTTTCTTTCCTATATTATTTTGAAGTTCAATTACTTTTTGAACTTTTTCCGGCTCCTTTTCTACTTCCGGTTCCGGAATTCTTGTCTCAGAGGAAACCTGTGGTGGAATCTGTACTTTTCTTTTCTCAACGTTTAGCAATTCCCGGATATTTACATTTTCCCTGCTGACTTTTTCATAAATACCATAGGCCAATTCCGTACATGCTCTATCCTGATGATCAATTTGTTTTAGCAGTTCTTCCATCCATGCTCTAAACTCCTCCGGAAACGCTCTCTTTTGGAAGGGAAGGTATGTAAAATATATTGTTTCATCTGTCAAATCCACATACAGCAATTCCGGTCTTAGACATATCCCCTCTTCCTTTAACAAAAATTCTGGTATTTTCCGACACAATTGCTCCAAAGAAAATAAAATCTTTTTCATATCTTCTATTCCAACTTGTCTTCCGGAAAGAAAGTCGGTCAATTGTTGTTTCCCTGTAATTTCAAACCAATATTCTACCTTTCCGTCTAAAACCACCATCTGCTGTGGCAGCAGCTGGGGAATTCTATATTTTTGAAGTATCATAAGTTCATGCTCTTTCACAATACCTTCGTCCCCTTCTATACACATATAGCTTTTATATAGATTTCTCTGATATGTTATTTTCATCCTTACTTCCCCCAGATATCTTCTATTGCATTTTCTAACATTTCCACCTTACGAAACGAGTCTGCCGGTTCAAATTCCTGCCACCAGCTGCTGTAAACAGTATCCTCTATAACTTCCAGGTAAAGAATAATTGCCTGATTTATAACAAGCATCAGGCACAATAACACGATTGGAACAATCAATGCTGCCTCCACTGTGTAACTTCCCTGTACTCTCATCTCACACTACCACCATAATTACATGTGCTGCCAGTAAAAATGGCATAAATGCAATTCTTTCCTTTCTTTTCTTCTTTTTCAGTGCCAGTATTCCAAGAGACCATATACCCGCAAGAAGTAATCCCGTCATAAATAATTCAAAATTCCCGTATCCTCCAAGATAAACACCTGTTACCATTAACAGGATACCATCCCCCATCCCTACACTTCCCCTGCTGAGCAGACTTACCCCCATCATTCCAATTCCAAGTAAAACGCCCCATATCATACTGTATACGGAACAATTGGGGAAAAACCAATGCAATAATATCCCGGCAATACCAAACATCAATATATATATTACTGTTACTTCTTTTCGCTTCCAATCTTCCACTGCACAAATGATTAGTAATACCCACAATACACAATTCTGCATCCTATTTTCCTCCACATCTCAAACAGGGACTTCGTCCTTCTGCTTTTGTTAACGGCACCATATAAACCGTACGTTTTAAGCCTCTGCAGGTTAATTTTATATGGTAACAGTCTCCCTCTTTTGTAATATATAACAAGGATGGCCTCTCCTTACCATCTGCACACACGATACAGGCCCGGTATCCTTCTGATTCCCCTGCCGATACACTTTCTATGGACAGCCTTAAGTGTGTACATTCCCGGCTTTTGTGATAAACACTACCTTCTGGCGTAATGTATACCCACTGGCCTTCACTACCCTGTTCTCCCGCCCCGGGCATTCCATTCCAACGCCGGCACCTGCTGCTCTCTACTGCCTCAAATTTCCCATTTTTTAATATCCATCCGGGAATTTTTATGATATATTTTATTTTCATGCTAAGGTATTCCTGATCAACCTCTGATTCATCCCAGGAGAATCCTCCTAAGCCCAATATAATCATAGAAACCGGACATTCCTGTTTCATCAGTTCTCCATAGAATAACAGTTTTACCTTATTTTCTGTTTCCTCAGGACCTTCCCGCAGCAATGCCGCTTCTGCCACCGCCTTATCCAATGCTTCCCCTACGGCATATTGAAGCTGCATTATACGAAACAAAAACAGGACCGTTACCAGCGCAAATAGTAACAAGGGCAATACCAGTGCTGCTTCCACCGTCAGGCTTCCTTGCTGGAGGGGATGAAACAGTGCCTCAGTTTTTATAATTGCTTTTATTTTTAATCCGCTGCGTTTGAGAGAGCTTTTTTTATTTTCCTTTCTTTTTATTTGAGGCACTCTTTCACCCCCTCCTCTACCTCTTAGTAAGCTATTTCCTGTCCTGCAAAGAAACGATAGGCTCCATCCCACTTTTGCTCCATGGGAATTACATTGAAAAACAAAGGATTGGATTCATAGGCCGCATTTGCCTTAACTGCTGCTGCCATCCCATCCATGCACAGCTTCTCATTTCCCGAAATCAGCCTTATATTTCTTTCTACAATATCCATAGAACGATATATCAGTTCATTCTGTGATGTAAGAAATAAAAGTATCTGAAGATATTGCCCATATTCCAATCCCTTTTCCTCTGCATTCGTACCTTTTTCCGGAATATTTTCCTGAATACGAAACAAATCACTTTTCCATTGGGAGGCCTCTTTTATAAATGGCACTTTTCCACCCGCTAAAAGACAGCGCAAATCCTGTATACTTTCTACATAACACCACCCCAGGAGTATTCCTACCTGTACTGCTTTTATCAGAGGAACTATTCCGGTAAATCCCACCGCGGCAACTGCCACTTCCATAGCAAGCGCCTTTTTTTTTGTATCTTTCATAATGGTAATAAAATTTCCTGACTCCCGTAATAGCAAAAGCTTTTTTACTACATCTTCCAAATTTTCTGCATCTGTTTTCTTTCCACTAATACAATATTCCAGTTCATAGTCCAATGCATGTTTCTGGCTTCCCTCCTCTGTTTTGCTAGAAAAATACCTGTCCAAATACTGAATAAACCATATTTTATCCACACTGTTTCCACTTTCCACCTCCATATTTCCACAATAAAGGCTCCGCTCATCCAGACAGGGGGTATTATCCAGTCCTTTTTGGGACAGCTTTGATGGTTCTTCCAGAACAAGTGACAAAAGAGAGGAGGATTTTAATTGAGTTACATAATTCATTGGGTTCTCCGGCAAAGGCTCTTGTGATGGCTCAAACACCTGGCTCTCCTCCTTTTCCCCTTCTTCATATTCTTCTGCCTGCTTTTCTGCTTCCACCGCCTCGTTCCACATTTCTTCCAGCCTTCCACTCTCCTGAGACAGCTCCTGTCCTTGGGTCAGCTGGTTTTTCAAGTATTCTATCCCCTCTTCTGCCATCTTCTGTCGTGCCGCCTCACATGCCTGCCGCAAGAATTCTGTTCCCTCTCTATCTGTGGCCATTGCATATTCTTCTATTTCTACATCCTTTAATGCTATTTGGTAAAAATGCTGTTCTTTTTCCTCTTCATAGGTCTCTTTCAGCATATGCTGTTCTGCCAATCTGATATCCGGTATCCCGCATCCATAACTTATATCCAGAAACAACAATTGATAATTATCCCACAGTTCCTGATTGTATGCCCCAAATAAGGACTCCAGTTCCATGTTTAACTTCCGCTTTGCCAATTCCTGCAGCCCACGGACTCTTGCTGCCTCCAACATGGTAAATAAAAACGATAGAATAAGTACCATGGTCAACGCCAGATATATCGTAATGCTTCCTTCCGGTCTGACGCTAAATAGATCCTGCCTGTTTTGTGATTTTTTCAAATATTTCATCGACCAGTGCACTCAGCTCCTTTTTAAAAATAATAACCAGACCAATCAACACCACCAGTATTAAAATCACCTCTACGACTCCAATTCCTTCTTCTTCCATTAAAAAACTTTTCCACTCACCCATTCTTTTTCCTTCCTTTCCTATATTTTCAACGACATGCCAGTTGGAACCATAATAATTATTAGTACAATCAGAAGCATTAGCAGCATGGGCAGCAGTAATTTTGTCCCTGCCTCTTCCCCTGCTATTTTGACTCTTGCTTTCTGTTTTTCATAAGCTTCTATTTTTTCTTTTTCCAGTATTTTTTGTATTTGTGCATTTCCTTTTCTCACATTTTGCACCAATATGGCTGAAAATCTCCGATATTCCGCAATTGCACACCGGTCACCAAAATTCTCATAAGCACGTATTTCTCCTACTCCATCCTGCATTTCATAAACTGCTGTCAGCATTTCTTCATAAGCAGGCTTTACTGGTACTCTTTTCTCTTTCCTGCGCTTTAAATAGGTCTCTGCTATCTTTTTCCATGCAGTTGAGGCATTCATCCCGGAACCCATTAATAATGTGAATTTTCCTATAATTTCAGGGTAATCCATCTGAAGCTGCTTTTCTCGTTCTTTCTGTTTCTTTTTTTCTTTTTCCTTTTCTAATAATAGAATACATCCTGCTGCTGCAATTCCCAATGCCGCCACCGGAAGACTCCGGTTTTCTATTTTTTCCTGCCAGATAAGTGTATTGCCTTTCACTTCTTGCGGAAGCATCAGTTTATCCTTACCCGTTTTCTCGTTTTCCTGTATCAGTATATTTTGAATCTGTTCTATAAGTAATTCTTGGGGATTTTTGTCCTGTGGAACTGCTTTGATTCCAAATTCATATACTGCTGTTTCTTCCTGACACTTCATTTCCGCCGACACGATAACTACTGTTTCTTCCTCCGGCAGTCCCTTTATGGTGCCGTCGGGATAAAAAATATTATAATTTGAGAATAGATATGTAACCTCTACGGTACCCTTTTGAAGCGTTTCCGGCAGATACAACTCTTTATTAATCTCTTCCAGATTTTTATTTTCTCCCAGTATCTGCTTTTCCAACTCCTTTTGCGCTTTTTGCAGTACTTTCTTTTTCTCTTCTTTGGAATACTTTTGTTCCTTCACCTTAATATTCCAGGGATATTCCTTCAGGAGTTTTCCCGCATCCAGAATATATTCCTTTTCCTGATTTCCTTCTCCCGGCTTTCCCCTTTCCACATAATCCGAACCTGTGGCTTTTCCATCTGATGCCCACAGCAGACACGCAAGTATAAATCCCCCACTTATTGCCATTGCTGCCTGCCACCAGCTAACTTTTTCCCTTTTTCGTCTTCGGATCTGCCATGCCACAGCAGCAGATATTACAGCTCCCCCTAAATACCAGAACATTTTTACCCCCTTAGGCCTATATTTCTACTATCTTTTGTGCCATCCGGCACGCCGCTCCATAGGCCAAAAGACAACCGGTCATAACTGCTGCTCCAGCAGAATTCCCATACAAAGGTGCCAAAAATTCCGGCATTCCCACTCCCATATATACAAGAATTCCACCGGGAACCAGCGCCATTATCTTCTGTTCCAATTTTTTTGCCGCAATTACCGTTTCAATTTCTCTTGCTACCTCAACTCTTTCTGCAATCTTCTCAACACTGTCCTGAAATATTTTTACAATATCCCCTCCCCCTCTTTTGGCAAATCCAAACACCTGTGAAAAGCTGTCAATTTCTTCTATACCACTTCTTTCTGCCAGTTCTTCCAACAATTTTTCTATAGAAATATTCATTTCCAATTGGTGGTTAATAGCTGAAAATTCCCGAAACATAACACCTTCTTTTCCATATAACCGGGCAAAATCTTTTTCCCCTTCCCGAAAAGCATTTTCTATGGAATATCCCGCCTTTAGCAGGCCCGATACCACTTGAAGCATTCCTTGAAACTGAGAAATCATTTCCTGCTCTCTTTTCCTTCTAAAATACTGGCGGAGCTGTCTTCTCACAACTTCAATACAAACCGGATATAATATTATGGCGTATATGCTTCTGTAGCATAACCAGGCAATCATTCCGGTAGCCGCTCCTGCAATTACAATACACAATATTTTCTCCTTCCATGAAAAATAGTACTTATTGTAATTTGGCATTTCTCACCTCCATTCCGGCTGTTGTCATTTTGTCTGTATGGAGCAGTTCTCCTTTCACCTCCCAATACCCTTCTATTTTTCCATCTTTTACTCCCTGTTCCCTGAATTCATAAAGTGGATTCAATTGTATTTCTCCTTCTTTTACTCCCTCTATCTCTACGATTGACAACACTCTGCGGCTTTTGTCCCGCAGCCTGCCAAGATGCACCATAATGTCGATTCCTGATGCGATTTGTGCCCGTATTGCCGCCAGGGGCAGTTCCATTCCCATTAGAACCATGGTTTCCATACGGTTCAGCATATCGCGGTTGCTGTTGGAATGTCCGGTACTTATTGAGCCATCATG
>CAZUKR010000066.1:0-15302 GCA_964620885.1 uncultured Eubacterium sp. | reverse complement strand
CATTTTGTAAACAGAATAAAAATTTACGGTAATTTTCACATTTATTGTATATACTATAGATAAGTCGGGACATGATTCCGTACAAATATAAATCAAGAGAGAGGAACCGACATGCCTGGTTTTACAACACACTATTTATTTGGATTAAACACTTACAAACAACTGAATCATCTTCCTATTAAAAAAATAATAAAAGAAAATCCTAGTGCCTACAGTCTTGGTCTGCAGGGACCTGATATTTTCTTTTATTTTCTTCCTTCTCATTTGATACATTCTAAAAATATTGGTTCTATCGCCCACCAGAAACATACCGGAAAGTTTCTTTATTATTTGCTGGAAAGCCATAAATTATTTACAGAACCAAAAGAACAAAGAATCGCAGATGCCTATATTGCCGGCTCTTTAGGCCATTATGTACTAGACACCTGCTGCCATCCATATATATACTGGAAAACTGATTTTCAGGAAAAGAGCACCCGTTACTATGGAAATCACGTAGATTTGGAGTCTGTCATCGATACGGAGCTGCTGCAATTTTATAAACACCGTCTGCCTTCCCAGTTTCGGGAAGACTCCACCATAATGCTGACCCGTCTCCAAATGCGTATTATTTCATCCTGCCTTTCCTATGCCTATGCCAAAACCTACCCGGAACTTCGCATTTTTTATGCTGCCATGTGGATATCTATCCGTTCCATGCAGGTTGGTATCCGCCTTTTACACGATTCCACCGGACGCAAGAAACCCCGGTTGGAAAGATTGGAGTACATGGTGTTAGGATATCCTCTGTTGTCTTCTATGATACCGAGCGATTCCCCTTCCCTCCATCATGATCCACTAAATGTTCTTCACAGAAAATGGCACAATCCCTGGGATGAAACATTTCACTCTACGGATTCTTTCTTTGATTTGTTAGAAGATTCTCAAACATACTATACCTCTATTTTGACCAGTCTTTCTGATATTCTCTTCTGTTCCACCTCGCCAGCTGACTGGCGCGCCAAAACAAATAAGCTTCTAAAAAAACTTGGAAACAAATCATACCATAGCGGTCTGAAATCGGGCCTTCCTGAATGATGTTTTTAATGTTCTATAAAGGCTCGCTGGACTGCCTGCACCGCTATTTTATTTCTATTCTCCCCTTTCCGCCATTAATAACTGAATTTCCTGCTCATTAATTCCCACCATGGCCTCTCCCAGATTTCCGGAAAGTTCTGCCAGCATTTCCCCGTTCTGATAATTGGCCACAGCCTTTACAATGGCCTGAGCACGCTTCTGTGGATTTCCCGATTTAAAAATGCCAGAGCCTACAAACACACCTTCTGCCCCCAACTGCATCATCAATGACGCATCTGCCGGAGTTGCAATTCCTCCTGCAGCAAAATTCACCACCGGAAGACTCTTATTCTGATACACGTACTGCACCAACGAAACCGGAACACGCAACTCTTTCGCCGCCTCAAAAAGTTCATCTTTGCGCATAGAACCAATCTTTGCAATTTCCTGATTAATTTTGCGCATATGACGTACCGCCTGTATTACATCTCCCGTTCCCGGTTCTCCCTTCGTCCGAATCATAGATGCCCCTTCGCTGATTCTCCGTAATGCCTCCCCTAAATCTTTTGCACCGCAGACAAATGGTACTTTAAATGCTGTTTTATCAATATGATACACATCATCCGCAGGGGAAAGGACCTCACTTTCATCGATAAAATCGATTTCAACTGCCTCTAAAATCTGCGCCTCCGCAAAATGCCCAATTCTGCACTTTGCCATAACCGGAATAGAAACCGCTTTCTGAATTTCCTTTATCATGGCTGGATCACTCATTCTCGCCACACCTTTTGCTGCCCGGATATCTGCCGGAATCTTCTCCAATGCCATAACAGCACATGCCCCTGCTTCTTCTGCAATCTTTGCCTGTTCTGCTGTGGTAACATCCATAATAACGCCGCCTTTTAACATCTGAGTCTCTTCTTTCATTTTTATTTTCCTCCCTTTACAAATTTGATGTTCCCTATTATAATTGTTTGTGACCTTATTTAAATACCCATTTTGATTAACTTTGAAATGGTCAGTTTCAGAAAGGAATTCATATGCTTACATATTCTTTTGCCGATTTAGGCTCTGACAGCCTTTATGAACATCTATATAAATGTATTAAAAATGATATTGTAAAGGGCGTTTTATCCATGGGAGAAAAACTTCCCTCTAAGCGGAGTTTTGCAAAAAACCTCAACATCAGCACCATTACTGTAGAAAATGCATACGCTCAGTTAATGGCAGAGGGCTATATCTATTCCCTACCTAAAAAGGGATATTTTGTAGCAGACATCTCTACCTATCTTCTGGACAGCAAGCCTGTACCCCCGCCTTCGGAACCTGAAATCCCTATGCCCGAATTCTCCGAACATCAGACACCGTATTTTGCAGACTTCGTTTCTAACAGTATTAACCCAAACAATTTTCCCTTCTCTATCTGGACTAAAATTATCCGGGAAATTATTTCAGAAGAAAGCCAGGCACTTATGACCAATCCCCCTTCCGGCGGAATTCCCCAACTGCGCAATGCCATTGCGCAATATCTGTTTCAATTTCGGGGTATGAACGTGAATCCCGCACAGATTATTGTTGGTGCAGGTACTGAATATTTATACAGTCTGCTGATACAGCTTCTGGGGAATAACAATACCTTTGCTGTAGAAGACCCGGGATACCGTAAAATTGCCCAGATTTATAACCGCCACCATGCGGACTGCTGCCATATTCCCCTGAATAATCACGGCATTGACCTTCTCTCATTGGAGCAGAGCGATGCTGATATTATCCATATTTCCCCTTCTCATCATTACCCCACAGGAATTGTAACCCCCATCAGCCGCCGCTACGAGCTTCTGGGCTGGGCTTCTAAATCCCTTTCCCGCTATATCATTGAGGATGACTACGACTGTGAATTTCGTCTCCAGGGGAAGCCCATTCCTTCTCTGCAGAGCATCGATGTTATGGAAAAGGTTATCTACATCAATACTTTTTCTAAAAGCCTTGCTTCCACCATCCGTATCAGCTACATGGTGCTCCCCCCTCATTTGCTGGAGCGTTTTTACCAGCAGCTTGGTTTTTATTCCTGTACCGTATCCAACTTTGAGCAGTACACGCTGGCTCGTTTTATTAGTCAGGGCTATTTTGAAAAACATATCAACCGTACCAGAAATTTTTACAAAACCCTTCGGGATACCCTGCTGGAGTGTATAAAAAACAGCCCCCTCTCCTCCTGTTCCACTATTATGGAGGAAGACGCGGGACTGCATTTTCTTATGAAGCTGGACACTTCTCTTTCGGATGAAGCTTTGATTGAAAAAGCAAAACAGGCAGGGCTTCGTATCGCCTGCCTGTCTAAATACTATTATAAACCGGATGCCGGAATAGAACATACTCTGATTATGAATTATTCCGGTCTTGAGCTGGAGAAGATACCAGAAGCTGTAAAACGATTAAGCGACTGTATCAGCTCCCATTCTGTTTCCTGCTGACTTACAGGATACGATACCAGGGGCAAAAAGTATTTTGACCATGCACGTGATACCTACGGATTGCTCACGCATCTTCGCTCCGCTTCGGTCGGTGCTAAACGAGTGTCGCTGGCACTCAGCACCCTAAAACATTCGAAATCCGCCCTATTCGGGCTACTTTCTCATGTTTTGCGGGTCCCAAACTCATGCTTTTTCATGCAAGCATGAAAAGCATGACCTTTTGACCCTGGTATCATACTACAAACTCCTCCACCAGTTCTGCAATCTGGGAGAGGCTCTGGCGCCAGAAATCCGGGGTAGTCAAATCAATCCCCTCCATAGCTGCCGCTTCCTCTGCCATACATACCGGCGTTGCATGAAGCATTGCTCTGTACTTAGGTACAAAATCTGCCCCCTCCCGCTCAAACTGGCTGTAAAGCCCCAGTGCAAACAAGGCACCGAAGGCATATGGGAAATTATAGAAGCTTAAATCAGACGAATAGTAATGTCCCTTACAGGTCCACATATATGGATGCAGGTAATTACTGTCAAGCCCATCTCCGTATGCCTTCTTCTGTGCCTCTTCCATCAGTTTTTTACAATCCTCTGCCATAAGAAACTTTTCCTGACTCTGCTCAAATACTGCTGTCTCAAATAAATATCTGGAATAAATATCCACAATCACCTGTGTATGCTCCATCAGACTGCCTTCCAGAAGGTTCAGCTTTTCCTCTCCCTCTGCTCTTTTTAGCACAGCTTTGATTAAATGTGTCTCGTTAAAGGTAGAGGCTGTTTCCGCTACCGGCATTGGATAATCCATATTTAACATACGGTGATCCTGAATCTGTACATTATGATAGGCATGCCCCAATTCATGGGCAAGGGTACGGATAGAACCAAAATACCCATCATAATTGGTGAGAATACGGCTCTGCTTTAGGGAATGTACTCCAGCGCAGAAAGCACCTCCCTCTTTTCCTTTTCTTGGATAGAAATCAATCCACTCCTGCTCAAAGGCATCTTTCATCATGGATGCCATATCCGGTGAGAATTTCTCAAAATTATGAACCAGACAATCCTTTGCTTCTTCCAGAGAATATTTTTTATCCCCTTTTCCTATTGGAGCAAAGAGTTCATACCAGGGCAGACCATTGCTGTAGCCCAGCATTTCCGCCTTCTTTTTTAAATATCTCTGAAATACCGGTAAATATTCTTCAATGGCTGTCATCATGGCATCCAATGTCTTACGGTTCATTTGGGACTGCTCCAGGGTCATATCCAGTGGTGACTCATATCCCCTCTTTTCACAAATCATGGCAAACTGTCCCTTGATGCTGTTCAATGCAAAGGCTATGGGGTTCTGAATCTTCTCATATGCTGCTATTTCTGCTTCATAGGCTTCTTTCCGGACTTTTGCATCTGGGCTGTAAGCAAGACTACGCACCTCGGAAAGGGTGATTTCCTTCCCCTGATATTCTACTTTTACAGTAGAGGTCAGATAGGTAAACAGTTTACCCCAGGCCGCCCCTCCGGTGAGGTCCATCGCAGATACCATTTCCTCTACCTCGTCTGACAGAAGATACTGTGCAGACTTTTTCACCTGTTTTAGCAGAAAACTATATTCCCGGATAAGTTCACTTTCTGCCCCCATAGCGTCTACGTCCGGTATTTTAGCAAAAATTTTCTTTGCGGCAGTCTCCACAGCAGTACGGGAAGACCATTGCTTCATTATCCTGTTTCCCTGAGCCATGATTGCTCCGTCTTCTGTATCCACTGCCCCCGAAAGGTCGATAAACATATTGAGGTTATACAGAAGTCTTACACTTTCCTCCTGAGCCTGCAGAATCTGTTCTACTGCATCTTTCAGCTCCATGCTTTCTGCTTTTCCCACCAGTTCTTTTTCCCTTTTTATGGCTGCTTCCAATGCAGTAAAGTCTGCTTCATATGCAGGATCTTCAAACCCTTTATATAGCTCTTTTAATGACCATTCTGTATTCATACGCCCTCCCCTTCTCTAAAAAATTCTTTTATCTGTTCCAATATAATTCCCATTAGTCTGGTTCGTGCTTCTACACCTGCCCAGGCGATATGTGGTGTAATCAGCAGCTTATCGCTGTCCTTAATGTGCCTTAATGGATTTTCACTGCTCATTGGCTCTGCACAAAGCACGTCCAGACCTGCGGCTGCAATGGTTCCCTCTTCCAGTGCTTCTGCCAGATCCTTTTCTACCACAATAGGACCTCTTCCCAAATTGAGAAAAATAGCAGACTTCTTCATTTTTTCAAATGCAGTCTTATCCATAAGATTCTCTGTCTCTTGTGTAAGGGGTGCATGCACGGATACAATATCGGATTCTGCCAGCAGGGTATCAAATTCCACCCGCTCATATCCCGGCTGACTGTTCTTACCTGAGGTAGAATAGTAGATAACACGGCATCCAAAGCATTTGGCGATGTCTGCCACCCTTCTTCCAATGGTTCCAAGACCAATAATTCCCCAGGTCATCCCATTGATTTCTGAAAATCTCCGTTCAAAATGGGAAAAGGAGCGGTCTCCGATATAAGCTTCGCTTTTTACATATTCATCATAATAAGAAAGATGCTCCAACAAATAGAACAGCATGGCAAATGTGTGCTGTGCTACGGTTTCCGTCGAATACCCGGCAACATTACGCCATGCAATTTTGCGTTTCTCCAGATATTCCTTATCCAGATTATTCGTTCCGGTTGCTGTTACACATACAAGTTTCAGCCTTTGCGCCCTTCCTATTGTCTCCTCATTGATTGGAACCTTATTCAAAATAATTACATCTGCATCTATTACACGTTCTGCCGCTTCCTCAGGAGTAGAATGTCCATATTTCACTACTTCTCCCAATGCCTCATAACCAGATAAATCAATATCCTCTCCTATGGATTTCACATCCAGAAAAACGATTTTCATAGAAAAGCCTCCTTTTATTTCATGCTTTTTTTATTATACCCCCGTTTTTCTGATTTGACTATATGGATATCTTTATTCTAATTCTTTTTATCTTTATAATTTACATAGCCTTTGGCTTCATAAGGATGCTTCTCCCATAATTCATCTGCCTTTTCCTTCCACTGGCAGGCATACTGGGTGCACTTTTCACAGAGATGCTCTACCGGCTCCGGTGATTGTAAATCTGTGGACTTGGCTCCGCTTTCTTTTACCATCCGCTGTAAAATCTCTGGATTTTCCAGCATGGGGCAGGGTCTTAGATGATTCTTATTAAATGGCTGATTTTCATGATATGCCATAAACAATGGTTGTTTCAATGCCTCCAGCAGACTGACCTCCCGGATATTGGCACCGGAATAGTGGATAAATACACAGGGTTCCACATCCCCATTGGGATTGATATGGCAGTAATTTCTTCCTCCTGCAATACAGCCTCCTACATATTCTCCATCATTCTGGAAATCAAAGGTAAATATCTGTTTTCCTCCTTCGAATCCCCGTATTTCACGGATTCTATGATACATATATTCACGCTGTTCTTTGGTTGGCATTAATTCTTCTGCAGCATCGTTTCCAACAGGCATATAATGAAAATACCATGCGTATCTGCATCCCTTTTCGATTATCATATCCAGAAATTCATCTGATGTTACTACTTCTACATTTTGGCTGGTGTAACAGATGGAAGTTCCGAAAATCTGTCCATACTCTTTCAGCAGATCCATAGCATGCATGACCTGCTGAAACACGCCCTCCCCACGCCGCAGGTCATTCACCTCTTTAAAGCCTTCCAAACTGATGGAGAGAGACAGATTTCCTACTCTGCGCATCTCTTCGCAAAACTCTTCATCTATTAGAGTTCCGTTGGTAAATGCATGGAATGCACAGTCATTGTGCTTCTTACAGAGCTCTATGATATCATCCTTCCGCACCAGCGGCTCTCCCCCTGTCATCATGTAAAAATAAATACCCAGCTTTTTCCCCTGGGTTATAATATGGTCCATCTCTTCCAATGTCAGATTCATTTTATGCCCATACTCTGCCGCCCAGCATCCGGTACACTTAAGATTACATGCACTGGTAGGATCCATCAAAATCAGCCATGGTATGTTGCAATTATGTATTTCCCGCATTTTACGAATGGTCTTAGTCCCGTAAAATGCCGCTTCAAACCCCAGATTCAATGCGGTCATCTGGGCTACATGAGGATCTATTTCATCCAATAATCGATTGGCATACTGCATCCACTTTCCGTCTGAATCTTCAATCATTTTTCTTGCATTTTCATAAGATTTCGGAGTGAAATTGCTGCCCATAAACTTTTGTGTTAAATCTAATATCTGCAAAAATCCCTTTTCTCTGTCTTTTTCTACATGGTGCAATACATGATTCACTGCTGCACGAAATGCTTTTCTTTGTAATCCATGCGATAAATTGCTCATAAATAATACCTCCGTTTTATCTTACACATCAGAAGACAAATCATGTCTTCTAACTTAAATATTCTTTCTACCTATTATATAGAAAAACGAAGTTTTCATACATATTCATTAGTATTCATATGTATGTCCTTATGATACAATTACGCTTCTTTGTTTACTTCCTTATACATCCTAATATATTTGTCTCCGGTAACTTCTCCTGCAAACCAGCACCCATTTGCTATCTGATAGTCAAAATAATCTCGTTTGGGGATACCATACTCCTCCAGAATTGCCATAATGGTTCCTCCGTGTACCACAAAGGCAATCTGCTCCCATTTCTGCTGCCATGCCTGCTCCATACAGCACGCAAACGCCTTTCGGCATCTTTCTTTAAATACTTCCGGTTCTTCTCCTTCCGGAAAAGCAATGGTTCCGCCACTGTCTATAAATTTCTGATAGTCTGAATTTCCATTTAGTTCCTGATAATTCTTATATTCAAACGCTCCAAAGTCCATTTCCCGGAAATCTTTTATCTTTTCCAGTTTCTGCTCCTCTATTTCAAATAATGCCTGAGTGCTCTGAATACAACGCAGATAAGGGCTGGTGAATACGTGGTCTATTTCCCCCAGCACTTTCCCTGCTTCTTTCAACCGTTTCCATTCTGCTTCAACTATCCCCTCATTGGTCCTTCCCACATACCGATGCTCCTGATTACCCTTGGTGGCTCCATGCCGGATAAAATATACTTTCATTGTTCTGCTCCATTCTAACTTTCCAGAATCCATGCGGCATGACTGCCCTTTTCTGCCTTACTTACTACCAGCTTACGGTCTATCTGTTCCTTCAACTCTGTAACATGGGAAATAATACCCACCATTCTTTTGTCTCCTGCCAGTTCATTCAGTATTCCAATGGCTTTACTTCTGGCTTCCTCATCCAAAGACCCAAACCCTTCATCAATAAACATCGTATCCAGATGTACCTTTCCTGCCATATGCTGTATAATATCTGCCATTCCCAGCGCCATGGAAAGTGCCGCCATAAAAGATTCTCCCCCAGACAGGGTCTTTACATCTCTTACCCGGTCTGTCACCAGATCATATACATCCAGATCCAGTCCCACTTCTCCCCGCTTTCCTAAATTCTCCATATCTCTGCACTGTAAGATAAACTGACTTCCACTCATTTTCACCAGTCGTCTGTTTGCCTCTGCTACAATATACTTAAAATAGCGGCGCTGCACATAAGTTTGTAAATCCAGTCCTGCCTGCTGATTCAGCTTGCCATTTGCAGTCCGGTCCAGTGTATTTATGGTGGTATATTTTTCTTCCAGAAGGCTTCTTTCTTTATAAAGGACATTCAAGTTCTTGAATATCTGCTGGTTTCTGCTTTTATTTCCTGCCAAGTCCAGCTTTTCCCGCTCCAGCTCCCTCTGCCCTTCTTTTAACTTTAACAAGATGCTCTCCAGCTCCTTTGTGTCCGCCTGCTCTTTTCCCTGAAGCTCTTCTTTTAGACGATTCATATACTCCTGCTGTGTGGTTAAGGTCCCCTGATTTTTAGCCAGAAGCTTCTGAAGTTCTCCTAGTCTTTTTTCTAGTTTTTCCCTTTCCTGCTCCAGTGCTGTCTTTTCTGCTTCCGCATCCAGTAGGTTCTGTTTTAGCTCCTGTTCCATTTCATAGGGCAGTTCTGTTATAAGATTTTCAAGAGACTGGCTGGCTGTTTCATATTCCGCCTTCATACTATACCGCTGTTCCATTGCCTGTTCTTTCTGCTCTTCCAGTTCTTGCTGTTTTAACTGTACCTGCTCCTGTTTCTTCTTCTGTTCTTCACATAGTTTTTGCTTTCCTTCGGTCTGAATACGCTGTTCTTTTACACGGGTGTATTCCTCTCTGCATGCTTTCCCTTCTTGTACAATCTGTTCTCTTGATTGTTCTGCCCCAAATAGGCGCTCTGCATCTTGTTCCAATAGAGATTTTTCTTTCTCATACTGCTCTTTTACTTCCTGATATACTTCTCTTTTCTGATTCAGCACCTTATCCGCCTGCTCCCGTACCCTTTTGGCATCTTCTACCTCCTGCTGGGTAACTGCTTCTTTTGAAAGACTGGCTTTTTTGGGGTGCTCTTTAGAACCGCAGACTGGACATGGGTCTCCTTCTTTTAATTTCGTTGCAATAATTCCTACCTGTTCTTCTATAAACAGACGGTTCTTTTCCTCATATTCTCCACTCTTTTTCTGGTAACCTTCCAGTGCTTTTCTTACCTGTTCCTGGTACTGGCTGCATGTTGTTTCCAGCCGATGCAGGCCCTCTGCCCTTTTCTCCATTTCTGCCAGTATCCGCTGTCTTTCTAACAGCTCTTTTTCCTTTTGGCGCAGCTCTGCTAAAAGTTCTGTCTCCTGCTCTAATTCATCTATTAACTCCCTGCCTTTTTGCAGCTCCTGTTTCTTCTGCTGAAGACTTTGAACTACTTTTGTTTCTTTCTCTTCTATCTTTCTCTGTTTGTCCTTTATCTGTGACAGAAGCTTTTGTTTTTCCTTTAAAAGGGCATATTTAGGAAGCAGCGCTTTCCACCCTGCTATTTTCTGCAAAAGCCCCGGCATCTGGCTTTGATAATGCAGATCCTGTTCCTGTGTCTGTATCTTCACTTCCTGCTCCTGGGCCTGTATGTTTGTTATTTCAAGCTTTAACTGTTCTATTTTTCCAGCTTCCTGCTCCATCTGCATAAAACGCTGATTCAGTTCCTGTGCCTGTTCTATTTTCAGACTGTTTTCTGTAAAAGCCTTGTGATTCTCCTGCTCTTTTTGGCTGACTTGGGCTTCTTTCTTCTCCATCTCCTTTAGAATCTGATTCAAAACCTCCAGAATCTGCTCCGGCTGGCTTTCCTGCTTTTCTCTGCATAATTCCCAGTCATTGCGGCTTTCACTATCCTGTGGACATATTACCCCTGTTGTTTCATGCTCCCAGAGTTTTCTGTTATCTGCAAGGCTCCCATACACTTCCTTCCCCTGCTCCCGCAGCTGCATCTGCAGCGTCCGGTAAATCCGGGTATCAAATACCTTTTCAAATATTTCCTTCCGTTCTCTGGAGGGGGCATGAAGAAGCTTCATAAACTCTCCCTGGGCAATCATGGATATCTGGGTAAACTGTCCTGCATCTACCCCCATAATTTCTACAATCTTTTCATTGACCTCCCGGATTCTTCCCGGAAATACCTGACCATCCGGCAGCGTAAGCTCTACTGCAGCCGTCTCTTTGGTAAGGGTAAGTTCTCCCTCTTTATTCCGCCGCTTACTGGTTCTCTTATAATTGGGATTGCGTCGAATCTGGTAATATTTCTCCCGATAGGAAAAAGTGAATTCCACATAAGTAGGAGTACCTCCATCTGCATACTGGCTGCGCATCATCTCCCCATCCCGTCCGCCGCCGCTGGTCTGATCGAAAAGGGCATAAGTAATGGCATCAAATATGGTGGTTTTTCCTGCTCCGGTATCTCCTGTAATTAGAAAAATACCATTTTTAACACATTCAAAATCTATGGTTTCAACTCCTGCATAGGAACCAAATGCAGACATGGTAAGCTTTACTGGTCTCATGCCTCTCCCTCCCCATATTTATTGATTATCTTTGATACGATATTTTCTTCTTCTTCACTCATGGGCTGCTGGTTCATCTCTTCATAAAAGGAATAAAAAACTTCCATAGGCTGTAGTTTTATATCCAGTTCGTGACTTTCTTCCATAAGCCCCCTGGTTCTGCTGTTTTCTATCCGCAGCTCCAGGATATGGTCATATACTTCCTCCAACTGCTCTTTGGGGTGGTAAGGCTCTGTTTCATCCGTCATGGTAATACTGATAAAGTCATGACAGTTTTCCTCTGTGGCACGCTCCATAATCTCTTTTAAAATCCCTTTTTCCCTTCTTACGTCCTGTATGGGAATCAGGGGAATGGTATCAATTACCGGTTCTTCACCCTTTTGCCCCAAGGTTACCATAGTTATAGATTTTTTATGATATTCCTCACTGACGGAATATTTTAAAGGTGTACCGCAATAGCGGATATGTGGTTTTTTCACCATCTGGGCCCCATGGATATGTCCCAATGCCCCGTAGTCAAACTTTTCGATGACAGACACATCAACATTGTCCATGCCTCCTACTGAAAGCACAGATTGTTCAGAATCACACAACTGGGGCTTTTCCCCTCCATTGGTATAAAATTGATGGGATAACAGTACATTCCGCTGTCCATAGTCAATCTGCTCCCGTTCCAGTATCTGCCGGACTGCTGTTTCATAGTCCGAAACAGCCCCTTCCTCGAATAGATGCCTTACATATCCGGGCTTTAAAAAAGGAAGCAGATAAAAATTCACTGTTCCCCATTTATCCTGTAATTCTATTTTCTTTAAATATTCTTCCGACTCCTGTGGGGGAAATGCCGACACATATATGCCCTGCCTCTCCAGAAAACTGCTGGCGTAATTCAAACGCTGGGCATTATCATGATTCCCTCCAATAATAAGTACCGGAATCTGAGGTGTAATGGCAGATAATTCATTTAAAAAATTATCAAACAGGGTATACGCCTCTCCGGAAGGTACTGATTTATCAAAGATATCACCGCATATTAGAATTACGTCGGGACAGTGCTCCTGGGTACGCTCCACAATCTCATGGAGCATTAGCTTCTGATTCTCTTTCAGACTATAATAATGCAGTTGTTTTCCAATATGTAAATCTGATAAATGAAATATCTTCACGCCTGCCTCCTCTTATTCCATGCCAAGGTATTTTTTCAACTCTGGCATCTGCTTCCTTGCCTGACGGTATCCTTCTTCATATAACTGCACCAGCTTCTCCGGATGAGATTCTGTACGTCCCACGCCAAAAGTATCCTCCGGTGCTATAACAAATACTTCTCCTGCTTTTTCTTTTTCCATCAACTCTTCGATACAGGCATTATACCGCTCTGGTCTATTCTTTAAATCTTCAACAATGTTCGGATATTTCCGGTACAATTTCCGGGAAATTTCCCCTGCACGTTCCGGCTTTTTCACATAGCCCCGTTCTCTGGTAAGAATCACAATATTCTTATCACAACCTTCTTTGATTGCCTGTTTATACGGAACAGAGTCTGACAGACCGCCATCCAGATAATAATGGTTCCCGATTTTTACCGGCTGAAATAAGATAGGAAGAGCACAGCTCGCCACTAACACCTCATACTTATCATCTCTTCTGGGAACCTCAATGTATTCCGGTTCTCCCGTATGAAGATTGGTCACTCCCGCAACCACCTTTCCCGGAAAGGCTTCAAACGCATCAATATCAAAGGGAACCAGTTTGTTAGGCACTTCTCCGAATGCAAATGGAATATTATAAAAGTTTCTTCCTTTTAACAGATGTCTTGCTCCCATGTATCGTTTATCGCTCATATATTTTTTTGCAATTTCCAGATTTCTGCCCTTCTGTCCCGCTAAATACGAGACCCCGTAGGCAATGCCTGCGGAAACTCCAATAAAATAATCCGGCATAATTCCTTCTTCTAAAAATGCATCGGAAACCCCACAGCTAAAGACCGTTCTGCTGGCACCGCCTTCCATTGTAATTCCTAATTTCATCTATATTCCCTCTTTCTTCTATTCTCTTCTTAGATATATACCCCATTATATTACTTTCTTATTTTTGGAGCAACCCAAACTGCTTGTTATTAATTTTTCATTGTACATTTTGCTTTCTTCCATATATAATGGAAATATGTACCTGTTGTTACGGATTATGGATATGATGGAGGACAATATATGAACAGTTCTGAGGAGCTTCGGATGACCTATTCGGGTCTGTTGTTATACAAAGGGGAAAAAACCGTACGGGTAAATTTTGAACGTGGAAAGAACGATTTTGCAGAAGGAATTGTTCCCAGCGGCATTATTGAAAAATCCTCTGGTTTTTCAGACGAAGAATTAGAGCGGTTAAGTGAATATCTAAAAAATAATGCCTTAGATATTTTTAAAAAAGCAAAAGACGTGAACCCAATTCGTGATTGGCTTCATGGAAAATAACGTTTTTATCGTGTAAGACGGGGTTGTCGGGAAATTAAGCCAATACTTCTCACGATACTAGATAGGGGAATCACATTCTATGTGATTCCCCTATCTAGTATATACATAAAAAAAATGATTTTCCCGCACCCCCATTTTTTTCATTCCAATTTTTTCTTTCCGGTTTCTTTGCAAATATTTTACATGGATTTTTCATTTTTAGGTCTTTATATTTTACTTGTTCCTTTTATACTGATTTTTGTAGTGAGTAACACTATTCAAAATAAAACATTATAATAATAGTAATAAAGAGAGGAAAAAAGAAATTATGAAAAAATTTATTGCAGCTCTTATCCTTACCGTTACGACAGCTACTATAATAGGCGGATGTGGTTCAGACAACAGCGGCGGCTCTGCTGCAACCGGACCAATCTCTGTTGTGTCCCGTGAGGACGGCTCCGGTACAAGAGGCGCGTTTACCGAATTGTTCGAAATTGAAGAAAAAGATGACGCCGGCAACCGGGTGGATCACACTACAGAAGAAGCTGTTATCGGAAACAGCACAGAAATCGTTTTATCGAACGTTTCCGGTGATCCAAATGCAATTGGATATGTATCTCTTGGTTCTCTAAGCCATCAGGTTAAGGCATTAAAAATTGACGGTGCAGAGCCAACGGTAGAAAATATTAAAAGTGGTACTTACAAAATTTCCAGACCATTTAACATTGCAACAAATGGAACTCCCAGCGATGCAGCTCAAGACTTTATCAATTTCATTTTAAGTCAGGAAGGGCAGCAGGTAGTGGAGGACAGCGGATACATAGCTTACAATGAAAATGCCGAAGCTTTTGAAAGCACCGGTGTTACCGGCAAAGTCGTAATTGGCGGTTCCTCTTCTGTAACACCTGTTATGGAAAAATTAAAAGAAGCTTACCAGAAAATAAATTCTGATGTGGATATTGAAATCAACCAGAGCGACTCCACTACAGGATTGCAGGCTGCACTGAACGGAACATCTGATATTGGAATGGCTTCCAGAGAATTGAAAGACAGCGAAAGCGCTCTAACTCCTACGGTTATCGCGATGGATGGTATTGTAGTAATTGTAAATAACGAAAATACCGTTGATGATATGACTCCAGACGAAGTCAAGGCAATCTTTACAGGTGAAACAACCAGCTGGTAAACCTATCAGCTTCACCTCTATATTGATATTCCAACCCTGGAAGGGGCTGCCATAAAATATAACGAAATTAAGTTATATTTTACGGCGGTCCCTTTGACCCACGAAAAAAATAAAGGAGACCAACTATGAATAGTCAATAGAAAAATCAAATTTTTTTAATAAAGT
>CAZUKR010000065.1:3369-15771 GCA_964620885.1 uncultured Eubacterium sp. | reverse complement strand
CCCCACTGCATTAAGAGCGAACAGCTGCCCGTTACAAAGGGCGTTGCCATAGAAGTTCCACTTCTTGCAGAATAGCCGCCTCCCGGCACTGTAGAAAGAATATCTACTCCCGGCGCTACAAGATCTGGTTTCACCTGATTGGTCTGTCTGGTAAATCCTCTTCCTGAAAATTCCGCCAACTGGTCTGTACCGGAGTTATAGGCTCCTACTGAAATCACCTTTGCTGCCGATGAAGGAATTGTCAACGTTGTTTCTTCCACTGGATATAAAAATCCAGTTCCGGCATTCAATACTGACTGTCCCGGCATCCACATATCGTAATTTCCCTGCACAATGCGTCTTGGTGTCAATATCACTTTCCAAATGCCTGGATCAATATAAGTCTGAACCGGAATAAAATCAATATAAATTTCCTGATATGGGCTGTATGGACTGGGGTCACCATAGTACATTAAAAGTTCCGTCTGTTCCAGTACAAAACGCTGGGGACCCTGAACACGTTGAATCGGTCCAATTATTTGACCAGACGGATGTGCAATCGATACATCATAATCGTCTACATAGGACTTCCATATCTGGAGATTCATGACAGATTCATAATTGCTTATGGCAAACTCGATATTTCTTACTCTTCCCTGCTCCACATAACCTGAGGTATGCCCCCTGGCAGCACCTTCATTTCCTGTTCCTATGGAAATACTGGTTTTCCAATAGTTAGAAATATCGTTAATATAACCTTCCAAAAGTGCTGTTCCACTGTGGGAACCATAATTATTTCCAAAACTAATATTGACAGCTACAGGCATCTGCAATTCTAATGCCTTTTTCACCACATAATCCAGCCCCAGCATTAACTGGGTGCTCCTTGGAAATCCATTTGGTTCTGCTGTTCCAAGCTTTACCACCAAAATTGCGCTTTCATATGCCACCCCTCTGTTGATACCGTTGGATGCACTTCCATTTCCGGCTGCAATTCCCGTCACATGAGTTCCATGACCAGAAGTATCCCGGCTGGGCACAAGCTGGAAACGTTCCTGTTCCGTTTCTGCCATCAAAGCCTGATTAATTTCTTCCGCCGTATATTCCCGATTCAGTGTTTCATCAAAAATAGCCAGTATTCTGGTACTACCATCTGCATTTCGAAAATCAGGATGGCTGTAGTCAATCCCCTCTCCTGTCAAGTAGTTGCAAATAGTTTTTTTCCAGGTTCTATCGTTTTTTCCTTCTGAAGAGATACCTGCTGTCAAACTATTGCTTGAAAATGTATCTTTGTATGTTAAATTAATGCAAAATAAAATATTTACTATTCCACTCTTACATTTTCTTACCTATGAATAAAAAAACCGTCACCTAAACAGATGACGGTTTTTTTATTTATTAAAAGATTCATTATAATATTCTGATTTTTTTGACAATTCGCCATTGACAAAATCATACCCGTATAATTCTAACAAAGTCGGCTTATCTGAAAATAGGTTGGTTCCTAATCCAAGGCGGTCTCCCTCAATTTCTACCCCTAAAGCTGCTAATGTTGTGGGAAAGAGATCAATAGAAGCAAACATCCTGTCTGTTGTTTGCAATGGGACAACACCCTCAGCAGGATTAATGAATGCATTATAGATTCTGCGTCCGTTAACATCCAGATTATTGCGTTTAAAGTAATCTGTGTTCATGCTTAAATGGTCACCTGAAATAACTATCGTAGTATCTTTATAAAAATCCTGCTGTTGAATCCATTGCAAAAAGCTGCCAATCTGATGGCTTGCACAAGCTATAGCATTTGAATACGGATCACTGAATTCATCTTTACACAAGTTACATGAATAGCCATCTGGAAAATGTGTATCTACTGTAAGCAGGGTAAAACAGAATGGCTTGTCCTCTTTCGAAATTTGATTGAGTTCTTGTTTTGCGTACTCATATAAATATTCGTCTTCCATACCCCAGAAACCATTATCATAATCTTCTGAAACGATACCGCTTTTGCGAGCTGTCATTAAATCAAGTATAGTTGCATTTCCATGATTGGTATAGTATATGTCGCGGGCACCGAAAGTGGAATCAGAACCAACCATTAGGTATTGAGCATAGCCTTTTTCATCTAATATATCACCTAAAGTTATTGCATTGTTGATAAATACATCCCTGGCTCCTTCTCCCTCCCAACCATCAGCCAAATATAGGGGCAGCCCCGCTGTTTGTGACACCATTCCAGCACTTGTTACGCCCGTTCCTACCAGCGGAACTGCACCGCCCACCTTGTCATGATCTGAAAAGCTGAAATTATCCTGTGCAATTTCAAACAATTCCGGAATTATGGTTTGAGGCATTTGACCGCCTTGATCCACAGAAAGGAACGTGCTTTCCATTGATTCCATATAAATATAAATAAGGTTCCGTTTTTGTTTCGGAAAAACAAGATTTTCTGCTTCTGGAATCACATAATTTTTCTCAATAAAATCTGAGCTTTTATTTCTATTTGCAAGATATTGAGGCAGTTCCAGTTCTGTTGCGGAATGTAAAAAAGATGTAACAAAGAAAATGACAGCCAATACCATGGAAGTTGCCACGTTCGGAAATATTGCTGATTTCCCAATAAACAGAATTGTCTTCCTTTGGCGAATAGCATTTTCTAACACCATAATAACAATAGTGATAGCAAGACTTGGTAATGCTACCTGAAGAAAAAAGCTTAGAAAATAGTTCTCTCCTGTTCCTTGCAGCGGCATACCAAGCTGCATTACTATCATCTCCGGCGTAACATCACCAAAATGTTTCCGTGTCCACATCACACCCAATAAGACCAAAATGCCTAACAAAATTGTTGGTCCCAACAAAAGTCTGCACAGCCTTTTAACAGCGGATTTTTTTTGGCTTCTCTGTAAGGCTAACCATTCACTAACATCAAGAGTAGTCCATGAAATTTTTTTTTCTTTTGCCATTTTTATAAAACCCCTTTACTAAAAGTTATATTATTTTTGTTAAAACATTAGAGGAACAGTAACAGCTTTTCTGCTAATGTTCCTTTTTTTACTCTGCTGATTGCTTCGAATCCTGAGACGAGTGGCTTTTAGAATCAGTACTGCTCTCTTCTTTCGTATCCTGAAAGGACTGACGGGATATGGACTCCCAACTGTGCTGAAACTTTGAATAACGGAAAATAGCCTGAATCCTAAACAGAAGAGTTAGTGGACGAAACACAAAATTTTCTGCCACACAGAGAAAAGATAACATCATAAAATCTTTTGGATGAATGGTACGATTAAACACACCAATATCTGCCGCAAGAGAACCCATTGATATTAAAATTCCCAATAGCATAGCTGCTGTACAAAATAATAAAAATCCGTAAGGAGTAATAATTCCAAGGTATAAACTGGCAGGCATTACAAAGCAACCTAATATTTCAATCACAGGTCCAACTGTTTCATATAAAAATTGGTACGGCATTCCAATCATACCTACTGTACCATACTTAGGATTCAGCATTAGCCGCCTAAATTTATACATCACCTGCATCAACCCAATATGCCAACGGCGGCGCTGACCTCGCAATTCTTTATATTTTTCAGGACCTTGTGTCCAACAAATAGCCTTTGGCGTAAACGCCATTTCATATTTATACCGTTTATCTTTCATATATCTATGTAGTTTCATAACAAGATCCATATCTTCGCCTATAGAGTCAAGTGAATATCCGCCTACATTAATAACGGTCTCTTTGTGAAAAGCACCAAATGCCCCTGAAATCACCATCATACAACCTATTTTAGCAGTAAACAAGCGCCCAACCAGAAAAGAACGGCTATACTCTATTACCTGAAAACGTGCAAACCAATTTTTTGGCATACGGAAATTGGTAACTCTATTGTTCTTTATTTCATTGCCGTTGCTCATACGCATAATTCCACTTACGGCAATACAATTTTTATTATTCATAAATGAACGAGCCACCCATGTAAGAGAATCACGATCTAGCAGACAGTCCGAGTCCATATTAATAAAATAAGGATAGCGACATACATTAATACCCGCATTACAGGCGTCAGCCTTTTTGCCGCCGTTTTCCTTATCGACTACTGTCAAACGTGGAATCTCCGGATTACGGTAAATACCTCGAATTGCTGCACAAGGGACTTTTATCTGTACAGGGTAATTTACCTTGTGCAGGTTAAATTCCCGAATTAACTTTTCTAAAGAATCATCCGTAGATCCATCATTAATCACAACCACTTCAAACACTGGATAATCTACATTCAGCATACCTTTTACGGATTCGATAATTACTACACCCTCATTGTAGGCGGGTGCCAAGATAGAAATAGGAATCACTGAATCTGGATTTGAAGTGTCAAGGCCAAGTAAGCGTTCCTTGCGTCTATTAGAATAGATAACAAATATACTTCCAATGAGCTGCACCAGCTGCCATAATGCCATTATAACAACATAGTAAACAATGAAGTAATTGAAAATTGTTATAAATGTATATAAAACTTCTTTCAAAATGCTCTCCTCTTTAAGTATTTGGATTATGTTCTTGTAACTCTTCTTGCACATTATTTAAAATATTACTCATGTTTTTTTGTTCTGCTACATATTTTAAGCTTTCAATGGCATAGATGTCCTTTGTTTTAAGAACTTGCATCATAATAATTTCAGGTGACGGATAAGCCAATAATGCCAATGCCGCATTCTGTCTCACCCACCATTCCGAATCGCATATTGCAGTTATCAATGCTTGCAATGCTCTCTCATCTGGCATCATCTCTAGCCCGCTGGCAGCAACCGCACGTAATTCCCATTCTGAATCTTGCAATGCTTGTATAAGTTCTGGTATAAGTGTTTTGTCTTCCGTAGTAGATATCGCTTTTATTGCAGCAATCCGTAATTCTTTCATATGCCCCTCTCCACATAGGGGAATAATTTTATCTATAACATATAAAGCCGAGTCACGATCAATACATTTTAAAAAAATAGAACTTAAATATTCTGAGCCAAGATCCAAAATACCGTCAAACAAAATTTTCCGATTCTCAGGATGCATGCGTTTTATAACCTGACATACTGTACGTTGATTTACCAATACTGATTTCTGGATAATCTCAAATCCCTGTATGATAATCTCAGGATCATTGAAATAGGAAAGTGCCACCAAAATATCGTACTGCATATTCATTGTAGTGTCATACAATTCGTTAATTAAATATGGAATGGCAGGCTTATATAAGTAAGCCCTGGCCTGCATACATCCACGTAAAACACTAGACTTCCTGCGCTTTTTCAAATTCTTCACACTCTCTGGTGGGAACTTCAATTCAGCGGCAATTGTCCATGCGCCATAGGCTTTATTTTCATCATTTTCAATCATATCAAATAGAATTTCTTCCATCAATTCATAATAAAGTCGTCTCATTTTAACTCTTCTGTTTTTTTTAACAAAAATTTTGAGTTCTTCAGGGAATTCATCCTTAGCTATTAGAGACACCAGTTCTTCTATTTCTGCACGAAGCCTTACTTTTTCCCGCTCATACCAAGCGCTTTGGCTGTCATGAACTAATTTTGAGATAATAGTAAATATAAAAGTACCTACTAAAATCACAAATATAGAAATTATCAGCCATTCATAAAACCCTAATTGAAAATTAGACATAAACCAATCAAGGAAATTGAAATTCAAATAGCATCCCTCTCTCTTCCTATGTAAATTACTCTATAAACTCATTTTATAGAGCTAAGCTTTTTCCACCAATGTGGGAAAAACGTACTATAATTAACCTCATCCTTAATATACCATGATATAGCTCAAAATAACAGTAATATAATTTAAAAATGCTGGATATTACCTATTTTTGTTTAAGAATATTTACTATGCCTATCCTATATTTTCTTTCCAGCATATCTCTATATTCTGCTCGTCATAAACTACTACCTTTTCAATATAGTAGTGTATCATTTCCTTTGACAGTACCACAAACTCACTCCCAACACTCAGCATATCCCGATCACATTCCATCTTGATATTTGCTGTTTCCATTTCCTGAACAGTCTCATTCAAATCAGCTAACTCTTTCTCTACTGATTTTACCACTATGTCCTCTGACTCAAAACTGTCTGTCTTTCCCGAAATATAATTCTGATAGGATTCAAAGTTCTGATGTTTCAACTTTTGTATTCTGACAATCAATAACTGTCTTTTCTCTTTTAGTTCCTTAATCTCCCTGTCCAATCTTGTTACCGCTTCTCTACGGAGTTTTTCAAGCTCTCCGTTTGCATGCAGTTTATCCTGCATCATAAATAAAACATATTGTTCCATGAACATTGCATTGACCTTATCAACACAATTTTTCATTGCATTACAATAACGATTATGACAAGTAAAATAAGGATTAAGTCCTCTGCGATAACACAAATTCTTTTTACAGCAACCACAAACCAGCGTTCCAACAAGGGGATGTGTTGGATTGTACCCCGGATTTCTTTTTAGTCCCCGCCCCTCCTGCACTTTGTCGAATACTTCTCTATCTATAATGGGCTCATGGTGGTTATAGGTAATCATCCAATCTTCACGAGGTTTTAAGTGGTTTTTTCCACCAACAAAATCCTTCGTGTATTTCATCTGTACGATGTTGCCTATATATATTTCATTTCTTAGTATCTTGCATATCGTGCTGCTGCTCCACAGGAACCGTTCTCCTTTTGGAACTCTACTTGTTCTACCTTTTTCAATCTTAAATTCAATAGGTGTCTTTACCCGTGTTTCATTGAATAATCTAGCTATCTCAACTGAAGTGTATCCTTCCACAGTTAAAGAGTAGATCTGCCTGACAACCTCAGCTTCATCCTCTGCAATCAACAATGCGTGTCTATCCTCCGAGTCTTTTTCATACCCAAATGGGCTATTGGCACTTACATATTGCCCCTGCTCTTTTCTAATAGCAAGAGAGGAACGAACTTTCTGAGATAAATCTTTACTATACAAATCATAGAGCAAATTCTTAAAATTCACATCAATATCCGCAATACTTCCCTGATAATTCTTGCTGTCATAATTATCATTTAAGGAAATAAATCGAACACCCATAAAGGGGAAAATCTGTTCAAGATAAGAACCAAGCTCAATATAATCTCTCGCAAATCTTGAAAAATCTTTTACTATGATACAGTTAATTTTGGAATCTCTTACCATTTGCAGCATACTCTGTATACCTGGACGCCGGGAATTGGTTCCGGTATATCCATCATCACAAAACTCAAGCAAATCATAATCAGAAAAGTTTTCTGCAACATATTTCTGCAAAAGGATTCTCTGCATTGTAATACTGTTGCTTTCTTCCTTATATTTATCATCTTCTTTCGATAGCCGAATATAAATCGCGATCTGATACCTTTTTATCTCAAATGACCTCCCTTCTTAATAGGATATCATTTCTTTTAAAGGCAAATATTATCTTCACTCGACGATCTGGATAGACTTCTATTCTGTTAATCAATGTTCTAACCACTTCCGCCGTCAGCTCTGTCTTGTCATTACCTTTTACCAAAGTACGCAAAAAGTGATTCTTCTGAACTGTCTGGGAATCTATCGTCCTAAGCTTTTCTGCAATGTCGGTACATCGTTTTTGGATTGAGGCTATCTTTTTATCACTTTTCTCCTTTGTCCGCTTAAAGCTCTCTGCATCTATTTCACCCATTCGGTATTTTAGATACTGCTCACTTCCAAGCCTTGTTATATTTTCAATTTTTCTTTCAAACTCAAGCAGTTGTCCCTTCCATTCTTCTTTTAGATCTTCTGCTTCCCTGTTACTACTATCTACAATATCCTTTGGCCGCATTGCAGATAAAGAAAATTCCTGTCTGATTGCTTCCTTTACAATATCGGTAAGCGCGTTTAGGGTTATGCTTTTCGTGACACACTTATCCCCATCAACGCGGTCAATCTTAGGACAATTGTAACTGTATGTCCTAATCCTATCCTTAGAACTAAACTCCTTTACAGCAGTTATCCTTTTTATTTCCCCGCCACAGTCACCACAGTAGAGAACATCTGCAAATATATCCTCAACCACCGGAATCTTTTTTGAATATCCGTTTTTGTTACAATATACAGAAGATTTTTCAAACTTTCTGGCAGCCTCAAAAAATATATCTTCCTTGATAATTGCCTCGTGGGTATTTTCTTTTATAGACCAATCTTCTGAATCAATATCATGTCTGCTACGCATCATATAGTCTTTTCCGCAGGTTCTTCCTTGAACAAGACACCCTATATATACGGGATTTGTCAAAATCATTTTGACCGTCCCCGTTGACCATTGTTGTAACTTATCTTCTTCCTGACAGTAAATATGCCCTGATTTATGATATTCCATAGGTCTTACAATTCTTTCTTCATAGAGCCATGTAACAACCTCTTTCATGTTTTTACCAGAAAGGAATAAATTAAATATTTTTTTAACAATATCTGATGTAGCTTTCTCAATAAAAAGGCATTTTTTGTCACCAATCCACTCGGCCCTATATCCATACGGTGCTACTCCACCTGTATAGCTACCCTGTTCCCATTTTGCTTGTCTGCTGGACTTAACCTTTACAGCAATATCCTTCGCATACATTTCATTCACCAGGTTTTTCAGATTTACCCCTAATGTTTCATTCTGTCCGGATATATTCATACTGTCAAAATTATCTGTAACAGCTATGAAACGAACTCCCATAAACGGAAATATCTTTTCAATATAGTTTCCTGTTTCGATGTGGTTTCTACCAAAACGTGACAAATCTTTTACAACGATACAATCTATATGCCCCATTCTCACATCACGCATCATGCGTTCAAAACCTTCTCTTTTAAAGTTTGTTCCGGTTTTTCCTATATCCACATAACAATCAAATATAGCCATATCATTCTGATGCTTGATAAATGCCTTTGCAATTTCTACCTGTGTTTCAATAGACTCATTCTTTCTATCATTTGTATCAACAGATAGTCTTGCATAAATTCCAACAGAATACATTTTTGCCGGCTTTCTGTTTATTGCCATATTAGTATTGGCCTGCTTCTTTTTAGAGGTTCTAGCCATTTATACCACCTCCCTTTTAAGCTGCCCGTTCTTCTCCACATAATCAGCAAGCATAATTACTTTTGAAAACAGTTCCTTATATCTAAGTTCCAGATATATCCTTTTATCTTCATATACAAGAATACGTTTTACAAAGGAAATTAAAGTTACTCTGTCAAGCTCCGTTATCTGCATCGCTGTTCTCATTCGCTCCAGATTCATTCCTGCTGTAACACCTGATTTAAAAAGTTTTTTTATCGTTTCCTCCTGATTACAGATTGCCTGCTGAAGCTCCTGATAACGCTTCTCATATATTTCTCTGAAATTCTTAAAATCCTCCTCTGTGATAATGTTTTTCTTCAAATCCTCATAAAGTCCTGCCCTTAATGACAAATACTTATCCTGTTCACTATGCAGTCTTTCAATTTCCTTATCAAAAGCAACTACCTCCTCAAAGTTAATCTCCATTAGTTCAATAGACCTGAGTACACTACTTTTATTTAAGAATAAGGATACCTGCTGTCTAAGTCCGGTAAATACCAGATTATTCAAATCATCTTCGGAGATGGTATGTCTGGTGCACTCTCCACTTTTATTCTTTGTAGAACAGATAAAAGAAACTGTCTCCTTTCCTTTATACCGATTTACCCTGCGTACCATCTGCTCCATGCAATCTCCACAGAATAAAAGTCCTGCATAGATATGCGCTTTTTTCTCTCCACTTCCTGCACGGGTATCTATTTTTAATAAATCCTGCACAGTCTCAAAATCTTCCTTTGAAATAATGGCTTCGTGTGCTTCCTGCACTCTCGTCCATTCTTCTTCCGGCTTCTTTATAGATTTCTTCACTTTATAATTAATTTTTTCTTCTTTTCCTTGCACCAATGTTCCGATATAATTCTCATTTATCAGAATCCTCTTTACCGCAACTGCCGACCATTTCGTTTTTACCCCAGTTACAAAACCTGTCTGAAATTTCTCTCCCTGCATCTTTTTATATTCCATTGGAGAAAGTATACCAAGACTATCTAATAATTCAGCAATAGCAAGGTTACTGTACCCCTCCATCTTCCACGAAAAAATCTTTCGTACAATATTGGCAGCATAATCATCCGGTACAAGTAAATTCCTGTTCTCATCATATTTCTTATATCCATAGGCGGCAAAAGCACCAATAAAGTCTCCGTTTTCTCTCTTGATTTTCTGATGACTTCTTATTTTACCTGATATATCCCTTGAATAGGAATCATTAACAAAGTTTTTCACAGGAACTACCAAAGATGTCTCATTATAATCTGCTGTTAAAGAATCAAAATGGTCTGTCAATGCAATAAAACGTACAGAAAAAACCGGGAAGGTCTTTTGAATCAACCGCCCGGTTTCTATATAATCTCGTCCTAATCTGGATAAATCTTTTACAATCACACAATTGGTATTACCAGTTTCTATATCCTGCATCATTCGCTTAAATTCCGGTCTGTCGAAATTTGCACCTGACCAACCGTCATCTACATAGATATCATAGATTTCCATGTTGTCCTGCTTCCTGATGTAAGAGCGAATCATGTCCCTTTGTGAACTGATACTATTGCTTTCTGCTTTGCTGCCATCAACATTCTCATCATCACGACTTAAACGAAGATATATGGCTGCATTATAATTTTTTTTTGCTTTCATCTGCGTTCCTCCTGATAAAACGACTGTCGTTGTCACGCTCAAACCATGACTTGCGTTTTTCTTTTAGTCAGTAAAATCATACGGTCATCAATCAAATCATCCGTTTCCTCGATAAAACCGATTTGCAAAATGTATTCTCCAATATTTTGAGCAAATGGATTCCCGGTCTGCTCAATATAAGATTTAATGCGGCTTTCCACACACCTTTCAGTATCAATAACAATATCTTCTGCGTTGGCAAGCTCTTCTCTCTTTAAGTCCATAATATTCATAAACTGCATACGCTTTAATTCTTCTATTGATAAATACATATCCAAACCTCATTATACCTACTCTTTCCTATTTTATTCTTTGGCAGATTGTCCTATAACCTGAAATATGACATCCCCTGCCGATACCGGGCAAATATGTAAAAGCCGGACTACTCGCCCGGCTTTGCTTAATCCACCTTATTAGTTGTTTTGCGCATACTACCCCTAGTGCCAAATGTTCAAATACACCTCGTGTTATATTAGTGCAAGTTAACTTTTTTAAGATATAAATGAACTCAACCTTACTCAAAACAACCATTACTTTGGCATTTTTTCGTAGGACTAAGTCAGCGGAAACCCTTGATTTTGTTGAGTTTTTACTATCTTGACATTACAATAACACGTTCCCCCGAATCCAGTATCGCAACAATGGTTCCTTTTCCCGTAAGCTGATACCGGTCCGTTTGTACTGATGTAATGCAGGATGCACTTTTCCCCTGACTTACTGTAAAGAACATTCGCTTGGGCTTCTCAACAAATTCCACCTCCGGTGCCGCAGAAACCAATCCCATTGCATCCTCCGGCACAATTAAAATAGCATATTCGTTCATCAGCTCCGTTACCTTGATTCTAGGATCCTGCTGCTCTAGATTCCTGATATCTCCCGAATATTTTACAATGATTTCCCACAAGTTTCCTTCTGGTTGATATCCCACCCCCAGCTGTACCGACTTTTCTCTCTCCCGGTCTGTGGCATCCAGTGCAAGATTTAACAAGTTTTCAAATTTAGGACTATTCATATTCTGCTCTTTATCTACATTTCCTTATTATATGATATTTTGTTTTTTGCAGAATATTCTTTGTTGGCTCTATTCAACATATTCACACGCAGCCAGACCTGCTATTGCCCCATCCGATGCCGCTGTTGTTAATTGTCGAACATTTTTGGTTCTGCAATCTCCTGCTGTAAATATACCTGGAGATTTCGTCTTACAGTTTTCCGTTGCCTGAATATAGCCTGCTGAATCAATATCCACCAGCTCTGCAAATGCTGAATTATCCGGCATCTGCCCAATTGCTACAAATAATCCGTCCAGCTTTATTTCCTCTACCTCTTCTGTTTTCACATTCTGTATTTCTATTGATTCCAGTTTTTCCTCTCCGTTCAGCTTTACTACCGTATTTTCTAAAACAAATCTTACATTCTTCTTTTCTTTTAACACCGCTAGTAGTTTCTCTTCACCACGAAATTGATCTCTTCTGTGAATTACAAATACGGTATGGCAATAATTTGACAGAAATGCAGCATCTTCTAACGCTGTATTCCCACCGCCTACCACCCCGACATTTTTATTTTTGAAAAAGGCCCCATCACAGGTTGCACAATAGGATATGCCCGCGCCTATCAATTCCTC
>CAZUKR010000065.1:0-3269 GCA_964620885.1 uncultured Eubacterium sp. | reverse complement strand
AAAAGGCCCCATCACAGGTTGCACAATAGGATATGCCCGCGCCTATCAATTCCTCTTCCCGTTCTACCCCTAAAGGTCTGTTTTTGGCTCCTGTAGCAAGTATTACACTTTTACATTCATATTTCTTATTGCCTGCAACAACTATTTTCTTCTCATTTTCATCCATAATTTTACTGACTTTTTCATATTTTACCACTGCTCCCAGCTTTGTTGCCTGCTGGTATAAATTTGTAGCAAACTCAAATCCTGAAATATGTTCGATACCAGGATAGTTTTCCACCTCCGGAGTATTTACAATCTGCCCGCCATAGCTGTTTGCTTCTAAAATCAATACACTTTTTCCTGCACGAACCCCGTATATTGCAGCAGACAACCCTGCGGTTCCAGCTCCTACTATAATAATATCATACATTTCTAATTTCTCCTTTTCTGCCCAGTCTGTTTATTATTTGGTTTTCTAAATTATTATATTCTTACACTAGGAAAACTGGTTTCACATATTCACAGACTTTTTATATTTCTTGCAAAATCTCCTTTGCCACTTCTTTTTTCCTATGCTGCTTTACCATATACAATTCCTGATCCGCCTGCATTAATGCTTCATTTAGTGATAATCTCTCTTCCGGCTTCAATATATAGGTACCCGCCGAAACTGTTATATTATATGGCTTTTCACTTTTCTCATTGTACTTTTCCAACTTCTGATATAATTTCGGAACCAGCTCCACCTCATTATCAAAAGTTTCGTATTCCATAACACAAGCATATTCATCGCCTCCGATTCGTCCGGCGACTCCTTTATTACTTACCATGTCCCTTAAAAATTGACCGATCAGCTTAAGGGAGTAATCTCCCTCTTCATGTCCGTATCTGTCATTTATAATTTTTAGATTATTCATATCTGCGTAAACCACCAGAACCCTTTTCCCTAATTCACGGCCTTTTGAAATCTTTCTTTCTGCTTCTTCTAAAAATCCTCTTCTATTTAAAATGCCCGTTAGTACATCCGACTTTGAAATAGTATCCAATTCAATATTATGACTTTTAAGTGCTGCAAGATTTTCTTCTAATTGCTGTTGAATTTTCTCATTTGCCTGAAGCAAAGCAATCATTTTTATTGCAGAGCTTACCTGATTTATCAAAAACTCTCCATTGGAAAACAGCTCTTCTGTCATATCACAAACCATAATTCCATATACCATTTCATTAAAAAACAGCGGAAACACCACTCTTTCCCGTTGCTTATCTGATTGTACCAAAGGATTGGAAAAAATATTTTCAATCTTTTCTTTCTGCTGCATGGCCGGAACAACATTCACCTTCCCATCCTGCAGAACAGCCTTTAAATATAATTCCTGAGGCACTTCAAATTTTTCCTTATATAAATGCAAAATAGGTTTTGGCAGCATATAAATACAGGCATTCTTAATCTTTATCCAGTCTAAATTTTCCAAAAGTGAACTATAGCTTTGATCTTTTCCCTTTTCAAATTGCAGCATATTCTGGGCAAATAACTTCATGGCATAATTTTCATTATCTTTTGATTCTTTCATAATTCCCAAATTCCAATTCATAGCTCGTATAATTTTCTTATAAATAATTGAAAAAATCTCCTTGAGTTCCAATTTTCTTCTATCACTGAACTGCTTTTCCCTCATTCTCCGATATAAATTTTCTAATGTATTCAGCAAATTATCCATATCGGCATACTCTGCCCCACCTAAATTGAGAAATTCATCTACACAAAGTGTAATATCCATATATTCTATAAGACCATTATCATTTTCCTGGAAGCTCTTCATAATTGTCTCTATCAGCCTTTTGTAACTAATCCGAAGCTGTTTCATCTCATCCTTCATTTCTTCATGAAGGTATCTGTAAAATATATCTGCAAAACCGGAGTCCTTATCTTCCCCAAACAGTAACTCTTCTTCATTCTCTGTCTGGATACGACATATCGAATCACGCCTTACAAATCGTGTAGGAATTACCACATCCGCAACATTTTCCCCCTCCAGCAGGCGGGCAACCATGTTCATGGCTTCTTCGCCCAGCCTTGCGGAATCTGCCCGAACAGAAGAGAGTGGCGGATATGCCTTGGCAGCTGCAATGGTATCATCGTAGCCAAAAACAGAAATATCCTTTCCTGCATGAAGCCCTCTTCGTCTTAATTCTTCATATAATCCCATTGCTGTCTCATCATTGACACAAAATATTGCTTCTATTTCAGGATTGTCATCTAATATTTTTTGATATGTACTGGTACACCGCCTTGAGAAATCTCCTTTTACATACATTTTCTCTGTAAATTCTATTTGATGACTGGCAAGAACTTCCTTAAATGCCTGCTTTCTCTCACAGGCATCTGAATTCTCCTCACTCCCCCCTATCATCCCGAATCTTCTGCTGCCTTTCTTCTCTATCAGGTACTCTAATCCTTCTTTGATACCAAGATAATTATCAAAGGTTACACTTAAGTACCCCTCCATTTTAAAGGCAATTAATACACATGGAATACCCTCATACTGTTTCAGCAAATCTTGAATTGCTTTTCTAGACGCGAAACATCCTATACTTCCCGCTGCTATGATAAGGGCGTCTATACCACCCTTTTCTGCATAAGAAAAAACCGTATTATACTGGTACTCATACATTATTTCCCGATTATTGGATAAATCACGTTCTAAATATTTACCCGGAAACACTATGACATCTGCATTTTCCATTTTAGCTTTCTGAAACACCCCCCTGCAGACATACCTTGTAAATTCATCCATAATCCCACTTACCAATACCCCTACCGTAAAACGCTTTCCATCCCCCTTCATACCTTGCCTCCTGCCTTCTAATCTATAATATTTACATTGTTACTGTGGTATCACCACACCATCTTCTCCTACAGATATTCCATAAGATATTTCTTCCATGTACCGATATAATTCCTCACTACCTGCTTCGCTCATTTTCTGTGTTTTTGCCCCTGATGCATATGCCGGAATTAACTGAAGGGAAACATCATCTTCTGCCGATATGATTGCTTTCAGCAACAGGGTTTTTTCTATTTCCTGATTAAACATATAATTACCAAGACTATACACAATGGGCTTTCCATTATAATATTCAATTCCCTGCAAAACATGAGGATGAGAGCCGATTACCATATCAGCTCCGGCATCAATATAAGCTTTTCCAAGCTGACGCTGATAATCCTGTGGGGTATTTTCCCGTTCATTCCCCCAGTGTACATATACAATCACATAATCACAGGA
>CAZUKR010000064.1:0-16315 GCA_964620885.1 uncultured Eubacterium sp. | reverse complement strand
ATGAAAATGGAAAATTCAACCCTAAGTATGATGAAAATGACGTTATGACCATTGAGGCAGACTGTATATTGCTTTCCGTTGGACAATCCATTCAATGGGGCGGACTGCTGGAAGGAAGTAAAGCAGTATTACGTCCAAATGGAACCATTGAGGCAGACGGATTTACATATCAGACAACGCAGGAAGATATTTTTGCAGGCGGAGATGCTTACACTGGACCAAAATTCGCAATTGATGCTATTGCAGCAGGAAAACAGGCAGCAATTTCGATTCACCGTTTTGTACAGCCGGGACAGAGTCTTGTATTCGGACGTGACCGCCGCGAGTATAAGGAACTGGACAGAGATGCAGCGATACTGGAAGGATTTGACAATACACCTCGTCAGAAACCGGAGCAGATTAAGGCTGCGAAAAAGGCAGAAGAATCTTTCCGGGATTTACGCGGAACCTTTACAGAAGAACAGATGAAGAAAGAGACAGAGCGTTGTCTTGGATGCGGAGCAACTATTGTAGATGAATACATGTGCGTAGGATGCGGACAGTGTACAACAAAATGTCAGTTTGATGCCATTCATCTGGAACGTGTATACGATGGAGAAGGTGTGAAATTCCTGGATATGAAGCCTGTTGTTGTAAAACAGATGGTAAAACGTCAGGGAAGAATCGCAATAAAGAAGGTAAAGAATGTGTTTACCAAAGAGTAAAACCAGAAGACATTGGGAAGCAGGTGAACGTAGTTGCATGAACTTGGAGTAGTGATAGAGGTTGTAAATGTAGTAGAGAAGTTTGCAGAAGAAAACCAAGTGGAAAAAATTGATACCGTTGTTCTGCAGATTGGGGAGCTTTCTTCCATGATTCCCAAATATATCAGAGAGGTATATCCGGCAGCAGTAGATGGAACACTTCTGGAGGATTCCCAGCTGGAAATTGAGATACTGAAAGCCAACGGGAGATGTGAGGAATGCGGAAAGGTATTTCCACTGGTAGAAAACGATGGCATCTGTCCCCAGTGCCAGAGCACCAGATGTGAAATGCTTTGCGGAAGAGAATTTTATATTAAAGAGATTAGATGTTATTAAAGGTATCCCTTCCTATGAGATTTTAAACTCATAGGAAGGGATACTTCTTTTTGCCTATTCAGCAAGATCGGCCTCTGGTTCGTAGAGTTTAAATACTTTTGTAAGGGGAAAGGATGCACAGTATGCAACAAAAGCCAGGCCGAAAATAATGAAGAATACCCGGAAAACGGAAGCTGCATAAGCCAGTCCGCAAGCCATAAGAAAAATAAGGAATAATAAGACCGTCTGCTTGGGGTTGGCAAGGGCAACCAGTATGGAATTTTTAATGGTCCGCCTTATTGGGTTTTCAAACCGGGCATTCAGTGCAAACACATATAATAAGGAAAGCAGATATAAAACAGCACATAGGGTAACGATAATAAGAGCAGCATTACTCATGAGAGAATCTAACTGCAGCCAGAAGGCAAAGTTAAATAACAGTACAGCCCCTGCTATAAGATAAAGGACAAATAGGAAAAAGGCTGTCTTAAAGTTTTTCTTAAACGCCTGCAGATATTGGCGCAGCATATAGCCGTGTTCTCCCCGTGCCTCTTGCATCGTAACAGAAAATAAGGCACTTATGGCAGGACCAATGGTGATAATGGGGATACAGGTCAGCAAAAATACCAGATTTAAAATAACGAAATCAAATAGGGAACCAAGGAATTGAAATAGAGAACCTTCTGTATTAAGTCTCATGAGAACCTCCTTATATATAAGATGAATGTCATGATACCTACGGATTGCTTCGCACTCCTAAACTCATGCTTTTTCATGCAAGCATGACCTTTTGCCCCTGGTATCATGTACATACTATAGTTAACTTTATGTTAAGAAGAATCTGGAGAAAAAACTACAGGCGAAAATCAAGATAAATTACAGAGGAAAATAGAGATTTCTTTCAAAATTAGAAAAAAATACAATTTTATATACATCAGCACTCCAATTTAGCTGGTAGGAATCAGGGAAGATGGGATGATACAATAAACGTGACTTAAAGGAAAACCCTTAAAATAAAAAGAAGGAGAAAAAAGAAAAGAAATGAAAAAGCCAGTAGTGAAAAAAACAAAGAGCACTGCACAGAGCCTAAAACTTTTTTACTGCATTATCCCATTCGTTATATTGAGTTTTCTATTTGCTTATTTCCCATTGCATGGATGGATATATGCATTTTTTGATTACAAACCCCCGCTGAGTTTATCCCAGTGTGAGTTTGTAGGATGGAAATGGTTTGAAACACTCTTTGCAAATAAGACACAGGTTGGGCAGATGATTCAGGTAATGAAGAATACCTTTGCCATGAGTTTATTGGGAATCCTCACCTCTATATTACCAATCGGATTTGCTATGTTTTTGAATGAAATTAAATGTAAACGGTTTAAGAATGTGGTACAGACCTTAACGACACTTCCTAACTTTATAAGCTGGGTACTGGTGTATTCCGTAGCATTTAGTTTATTTACAGACAGTGGTATGGTAAATACACTGCTTCAGAATCTGGGTATTATTACAAACCCGGTCAAATTCTTAGACAGTGATGCTCATACCTGGTTGTGGATGACAGCGTGGAATATCTGGAAAGGACTTGGATGGGGAGCAATCATGTATTTAGCGGCGATTGCCGGGATTGATGCAGAACTTTACGAAGCGGCCAGAGTAGATGGAGCAAAGAGATTCCAGCTTATGCGTTACATTACATTACCCGCATTGATGCCAACGTTTTTTGTATTGTTGATGATGTCTGTTGCCAACTTTTTGAACAATGGAATGGATCAGTATTATGTGTTCCAAAATTCATTTAATAAGGAGCACATTCAGGTATTAGACCTTTATGTGTATAATATTGGTATGACAGGAAGCAGCCTGTCGCTGGCTACTGCAATCAGTATGCTAAAGAGTATTGTCAGTGTGGCACTGCTCGCAATGGTAAACTGGGTATCAAAGAAGACACGTGGAGAATCCATGATTTAGAAAGGGGTAAGTTCAGTGGAAACTGGGAAAAAGAAACACCAAAAAATAAAAACCGGCGATGCGGCGTTTAATGTAATCAATTATCTGATATTTATTGTTATTACAATTGCCTGTGTTTATCCATTTTATTATATGATTATCAATACAATCAGTAACAATGAGATGAGCGCTAACGGTCTGATTAACTTTCTGCCGAAAGAGATTCATTTTGGTAATTATAAACAGGTATTGACATTAAACGGATTAACCACAGCCGCATGGATATCTCTGGCAAGAACTGTATTAGGTACGGCATGTACGGTACTGGCTTCCGCTTTTCTGGGATTTATGTTTACACAGGAAAAGATGTGGCACCGAAAATTCTGGTATCGCTTTTTTATAATTACCATGTACTTCAATGCAGGATTGATTCCAATGTTTATTACAATGAAGACATTACATCTGACGAATTCGTTTTGGGTGTATGTAATTCCTGCTATTGTTCAGCCATTTAACATTATTTTAGTAAAAACCTACATAGAGTCTATGCCAAAATCCTTACAGGAGGCGGCGGAAATAGACGGAGCCGGAATCTTTACGGTGTTTGGAAAAATTATTCTTCCTACCGCAAAACCAATTCTTGCAACTGTAGCAATTTTTTCAGCAGTGGGACAGTGGAACTCCTTTCAGGATACCCTGATCTATATTACAAATCAAAAGTTATACTCATTACAGTATTTATTATATACTTATATCAATCAGGCAAGTTCCTTGGCAGCAATGGTACGAAATAACGGAACATCAGCCATTAGTGCTGCTTCACTTGCAACACAGCAGACACCTACATCCATTCGAATGACGGTATCTGTAATCGTAGTGTTACCAATTTTGTTTGTATACCCGATATTCCAACGGTTCTTTGTTAAGGGAATCATGATTGGATCGGTGAAAGGATAAGAGGAGGAAATAAGAAATGAGAAAGCGTATTGTAAGTGCATTATTATGCGTTGCTATGGCAGCGACAGCAGTGTTGGGCGGATGTGGAAAGGAGGAAAAGAAGGAAGCTTCCAGTGGCGGCAGCGGTGATGGAAAATATGAAGAATTTATTACAGTAGATGTTTTTGACCAGCTGGCAAACTATCAGGGAATGCAGTCAGGCTGGTTTGCAAAAGCCGTAAAAGATAGGTTTAATATGGAATTGAACATTATAGCACCAAACGTTACGGGTGGTGGAGATACGTTGTACCAGACACGTTCTGTAGCGGGGGATTTGGGAGACCTTATTATCGCAGGAACAGATAATGGAAAGTTCAAGAACATGGTAACAGCAGGTCTGCTTGCTGATATGACAGACCTTTTGAAAGATAAAGATGTTATGAAAAACTATGAAATAGCGATTGCAAAGACAAATGAACTGGCAGGACAGGAAGGAATCTACGGTATTCCAAGTGAAATCTCTAACCAGTCTCCGGAAGTATCTACGGATGGAATAGAACCGCTGGTTTCCCCCTATGTAAGATGGGATGCATATAAGGCAGCAGGTTATCCGGAAATGAAAACATTAGATGATTTGGTTCCGGTGATGAAAACAATGCAGGAAAATACACCTACCAGTGATTCTGGTAAACAGACATATGCAGTTTCCTTATTTAAAGATTGGGATAGCAACATGATGGTGGGAGCCAAGAACTATGCCTCCCTCTATGGATATCAGGAATTAGGCTTTGTAATGTCAAAGGCAGATGGAAGTGAGATACAGGATATTACTGACGATAATAGTGTATACATTAAAGCATTGAGATTTTTGTTCAAAGCAAATCAGGAAGGATTGGTGGATCCGGAATCTACCACACAGAACTACGACGTATTATCTGATAAGTACCGTGATGGTCAGGTTCTGACATCCCTCTGGTCATGGCAGGGTTCATCATTTTATAATACACCGGAGCATAAGGCAGAAGGAAAAGGATTTATGCCGGCGTTCATTGAGGATACCTCTGCATTCTCCTCCGGATGCTATTCCGAAGGAAATGCAAAAACAATTATTGCAATTGGAAGTGAGGCAGAAGACAAAGAAAGACTGGCAGACTTTATTGACTGGCTGTATTCAGCAGAGGGTATGGAAATTGCAGGTCAGGCTGGCGGAGCAGCAGGTCCCGAAGGTTTAACCTGGGAAATGGCAGATGGTAAGGCAACACGTACTGAATTTGGTGAAAAAGCATTAAGCGGCCAGAAAGTAGATGTTCCAAAAGAGTGGGGCGGCGGAGAATGGAGCGATGGTATTTCTGCTCTGAACTTTAAGGCACTTTCACTGGTAGATATTGATCCAAATAACAACGAGCCATATCTGACAACCATGTGGTCCTCTGTGCTGGATCAGAATACATCTGTATTAGATACGGACTGGCAGGAATATGCCGGCGGTGCAAAGACAACCATCGAATTTCTGGAAGGAAAGAATGCACTGTCAGTTGCAGCAGGAACTGCTTATACAGCACCGGAAGAAAGCTCTGATATTACAACCTTAAGAAACCAGTGTAAAGCAGTTATTGTAGATAACTCATGGAAGATGGTATTTGCAGAAGACGAAGCAGCATTTAACAGTCTGTTAAAAGAAATGCAGGATACAGTAACGGGTCTTGGATATGAAGAGGTTCTTGCGGTTGATATAGAAAATGCAAAAGCAGAAGCACAGTCCAGAGTAGAAGCAGTAGAGGACTATAATAAAAGATAGGATCCTAACAGCGGAACCGGAACAACAGGTTTCGCTGTTTCTGTACTTGATGTCAGAAAGGAGAAAATTATGGCTTACGGCAAAAATATAAAAGAAATTCTCTATGGTGGAGATTACAACCCGGAACAATGGCCGGAGGAAGTATGGGAAGAGGATATGCGTATGATGAAAAAAGCGCATATCAATATAGTTACCCTAAATGTATTCAGTTGGGCAGCATTGCAGCCAAATGAAAATACTTATAACTTTGAAAAACTAGATAAGATTATGGAATTGGTACAAAAAAATGGATTAAAGGTATGCCTGGCTACTTCCACAGGTGCACATCCCGCCTGGATGGCAAAGCGCCATCCTGATATATTGAGAACAGAGTTTAATGGTATGAAGCGGAAGTTCGGCGGGCGTCACAACTCTTGTCCTAACAGTCCCACTTATCGCTTGTATGCACAAAAGCTTGCAGGGAAGCTGGCCCAACGCTACAAAGGCTATGACAATATTGTGGCATGGCATGTAGCCAATGAATTTGGCGGAGAATGCTATTGCGAGAAATGTGAGACATCATTCCAGAAATGGCTTCAGAAGAAGTACGGTACGATAGAAGAAGTAAACCGCTGTTTTAATACGGCATTCTGGGGACATACCTTCTATGAGTGGGATGAAATCGTACTTCCCAATATGTTAAGCGAGCATTTTGAATCAAAAAGCACGATGTTTCAGGGAATTTCTCTGGACTACCGGAGATTTAATTCTGACAGTATGCTGGAATGCTTTCAGCTGGAGTATAATGCGATTCAAAAAGAAATGCCCGGAGTTCCTATTACCACAAATCTGATGGGATTTTACAACAATCTGGATTATCAGAAGTGGGCAAAAAAAATGGATTTTATTTCATGGGACACCTATCCTGCGCCGTCAGATAGTCCGGCAGTGACAGCCATGAATCATGATCTTATGCGTGGAATCAAGGAACAGGATTCTTTTGTTCTTATGGAACAGACTCCAAGTGTAACCAACTGGCAGCCTTATAACAAGTTGAAAAGACCGGGAGAAATGCGTCTGTTAAGCTATCAGGCAGCAGCTCATGGAGCAGATGCCATCCAGTTCTTTCAGATACGCAGAAGTATCGGGGCTTGCGAGAAATACCATGGTGCAGTCATTGATCATGCAGGAAGAGATGATACCAGAGTTTTTCTGGAAGTAGAGAATCTTGGAAAAGAACTGGAGATTCTGGGGGATGCATTTCTGGAGGGACGTACCCCATCCCAGACGGCAATCCTCTTTGACTGGGATAACTGGTGGGCAGTAGAATATTCCGCAGGTCCAAGTGTCCGCATGAAATATCTGGATGCCATGGAGGATTACTATACCGCGGCTTTTGAACAGAATGTTCCGATAGATATTATCAGTACAGAGGATGACTTAAGCGGTTACAAAGTAGTTATTGCCCCTCTGCTTTATATGACAAAAACAGGTTATGATAAGAAAGTCAGTTCCTTTGTGGAGCAGGGCGGAACATTCATTACCACTTATTTCAGCGGAATTGTAGAAGAACATGATTTGGTGATTCCCGGAGGCTATCCAGGCAATTTGAAAGATATTCTTGGTATCTGGGTAGAAGAGAATGATGCACTTCCCGAAGGTGAAAGCAATTCCTTTTCGTATGATGGTGTTACCTATCCGGCGGAGATATTATGTGACCTGATGCATCTGGAAGGTGCAGAAAGCCTCAGTAATTATAAAGAGGATTTTTATCAGGGAACACCAGTGATTACAAGGAACTCCTTCGGAAAAGGAAGTGCGTATTATGTAGGAAGCAGATCCAACCATAAGTTCTACCATCGGTTTTTAAAAAATATATTTGCAGAAAATGGAGTGCTGCCAGTGATGGAAACACCGGAAGGAATAGAGGCGTCTGTACGTGAAAATGAAACGGGCAGAACATTATTTTTACTGAATCATACAGAGGAAAGTGCACAGATTGTATTGGACCATGATTATACGGAATTACTTACAAAGGCTGTCTGCCAATCAGGAACCAGCGTAACAATAGGAAAGAAAGATGTGCTGATATTAAGATCAGAGAAATAGGACACAGGATACCAGGGGCAAAAGGTCATGCTTTTTCATGTAAGCATGACCTTTTATTCATTTGGATTTCCGATATTCTGCCGGACTTATGCCGGCGTATTTTTTGAATTTTTTATGAAAATAGTCTACATTGGTGTATCCAACCAGTTGTGCAACCTCATATACCTTGTGGTTATAATCCAGAAGAAGGCGTTTGGAATTTTCAATACGTACCTCATCAATATAGGAGTTAAAGCTCTTGCCAACTGTTTTGCTGAAGACTTTGCCAAGATAAGAGCTGTTATATCCGAATAAATCGGCAATATCTCTAAGCTTCAGATTTTTTTGGTAGTTATGTTTGATGTACTGGAGAATGTCATCCATAACACTTTCTCTGGTTGGAGAACCAATGGCATTCATACACATTTCAAATTGAATGGTAAAGAACTGCATTATTTCATAGAGGTAACATTTTTCTTCAATGGTACTGATAATGGCAGTATTATTTGGAAAAGGAATATTTGTGCTGCCGTATGTATGGGTGATAATGGATTTAACCTGAATCATAATATCCGCAAGATAGTGTTTCAATATGGAAAGTTCCGTTTGGGAATGGTACAGGCTGTTCTTCAATTTGTCCAATGCATCCATCAGCATATGCCGGTTTCCCGATTGAATATAATTGGCAATCTTCTGGGGGCAATGATTTCCAAAGGAGGTTTCGCTGCTGACAGCATCCAAATCCTTTGGTAAATCTGTATACCCAAGAACATGCTGATTAAACTGGCAGAAAAAACGGCGCTCCATAAGTGCCTGAGCATCTTCAAAAGAGCGGTGAATGTGTTCTACCGCATATACCGCCCTTCCATAAGTCAGAAACAGGGAATCCAGCGGGGACCCCTTCTGAGGCTGGCTAATATAATGTTCTACCAGTTCCTGAAAGCGGTTCAATGCAAAGTCACCCTTTAAGAGAATCACATCCTGGTTTTCTAACTTCACGTAATCCAAAGAATTGTTGCTGTGGTTGGCAATTCGCAGAATACTGGCAAAGTCCCAGGTGGTTTGGAAGGAATCCTGGTTGTAATTGGTATATAGAATAACTTGATAGATAGAAGATTCCAGCGTTATATCATGATAGTCCAGAAAAGGATAGTTTGCTTTATCACACAAAATCTCCTGTAAGATAGAATCTCTTGCTTTGTCCCGGTATTGTACCAGCTTTTTTTGTTTTTCCTGTTCCTGTAAAATGGATTTCTTAGCTTCTAATACAGCTTTTTCCAGCGCATCTTCGTCGATGGGTTTGGTCAGGTAGGAGCTTACACCAAGTTGAATAGCTCCTTGAGCATAAGTGAAGTCAGAGTAGCCGCTTAAGATAATAAACCTTCCCCGAAACCCCTGTTCCTTTGCCAGTTTTACTACTTCCAGTCCGGAAAGCTTTGGCATGCGGATATCCAGCAGGACAACATCGGGCTGGGACTTGATAATCTGTTCTAAAGTATTCTGTCCGTTCTTGCCTTCTCCACAGATATAAAAGCCCAGTGCCGACCAGTCCAGAAGGCAGCGCAGCCCTTCTCTTACATCAATCTCATCATCCGCTATAAATAATTTCATATCTCTGTTCCCCCTCTATATTCGTGTGCAGGTAAAACCACGGTAATCAAAGTGCCCAGATTTTTCTTGCTTTTTACCTGTAAACCATAATCCTTGCCGTAGCATAATTGAATGCGCTGATAAATATTGGAAAGGCCAATGCTTTTTGAGGATTCCTTCGGATGATTATAAATATTCTGTTTCATCTTGTGGATTTCCTCAGGTGTCATGCCGCAGCCGTTATCAAAAATATCAATATACAGCATTTCTTCCTCTTTGGTAATGTGAATAATGATTTGTCCATTTTCCTCCACCTCTTCCAGACCATGGAGAAGGGCATTCTCCACAATAGGCTGCAGTAAAAGAGGCATAATCTGATATTCTTTTAAGTCCATTTGAGGCGGCGTTTTCAGGGAATAATTGACCCTGTCGTGAAAACGCAGTTTTTGAATAGACAGATAAGTATCGATATAATCCAATTCCTTTGCAAGAGTAGTAAAAGAGGTAGTAGTGTTTTCCAGTACATACCGCATGGATTTCCCGAGAAGTTTTACAGCATTGGCAACGTCATGGTTTCCCGCCTTTAGAGAGCGCATTCGGATTGTTTCCAGCGTATTATAGAGAAAATGAGGATTAATCTGACTGGAAAGCATCTTGAATTCCATCTGCTGCTGCTGATTATGAAGCCTCTGGGTTCGTATCTGCGCCACATATACAGAAGCTTCCTTGCGGAGGATGTTCTGTATCATTACATTCAGGTCTGCAAATGCTTCAGAAATCTCATCTTCTCCGTGAAAGGCATCTATAATGTCATAATTACCCAGGCTTGCGTTATGCATGGTCTTACGCAGTGTAATAACACGTTGACTGAAATAGTGCGAATAGGTATAAATGAACATGCTGGTAATAATAAGAACCAGTGTGAGGATAGCCAGATAGGCGCCGGTAATCTTGTTTATGTAAGAATAGCTGTCATAATTCAGTGAAGCAACATAAAACCAGTCCTCGGAATAAGCGGTGGAGAGGGAGGAGATACACCCGATTACATTCTGGTCTGCAAATTCCATTTTGCCAAGATAATATTTGCCCAGACCGGCAGGGTAATCATATAGTGAAGTATCAATGCCGTTTCGGACACTGCAATAAAAAACATCTTCATTATTAAGCCATACAGCAGTATGTAATGTACTGTTTTCAATCCGGTTACGGATATGATTGTTGCTTATGCTGAGGTTTATAATGGCATAACTGTTAATCTGCGGCAGAAATATCCTGGAGTGCAGACACAGTACTAACTCTTCATTTCCAAAATCATCGATATCGATTTCCTCAGTCCAGAAAGGGGTAACGCTGTTTGACGCCCGTTCAAACCAGTCATTGGTTTGGACTTCCTCTGTAATCTGATGAATATAGCTGTCTTCCGGCAGAGTGGTATTCCAGGTATACACAGACACATGCCGTATCGCAATATCCTGAGATAAAAGAGTGGTAAAACCTTCGTACTCCTTCATTGCCTGAGCAGCTTCCAAGGAAGTGCCATATTCTGTACATAGGAGACGAATCAATTCCTTGTCAGAGCCAAAGGAATTTGCCTTATAGTGAGTATTTGAGGTGAGGTCAAGTAAAACGGATTTTACTCTAAGATTATCAGAGTAAGCCTGATCCTCATAATGCTCTAATAACAAAGAACGGATATGGTATACAAGATAATTACCAATGGTAACCGTTGGTATGAAAACAGCAATAAAAAAAATAAGGTAAAGCTGTTTTTGTACTTTTATCTTTGTAAATATATTGGAAAGTTTTTTTCGTAGCATATACACCCCCGCCTGTGTCTTTTCTTATGATCTTTTGTCCCCTATGATACCTACGGATTGCTCCGCACTTTGTGCTCCCACACTCCTAAAAACATTCGAAATCCGCCCTATTCGGGCTACTTTCTCATGTTTTGCGGGTCCCAAACTCATGCTTTTTCATGCAAGCATGGAAAGCATGACCTTTTTCCCCTGGTATCTTATTTATTATATCGGCTTTCACGAGGAAAGAAAAGGTGAAGAAGGGAAAAATGTGCGTTCTCTTTTGGGGGTGTTTTACATTCACTTTTAGAGGTTACACTGACTATAAGGGGGTACTTGGGGAATAATGAATAGCGGATACTTTGGGTACTTTTACTCCAAAAAATGCAGTATAAATATGGTGAAAAATTTCCTATAATGAGGAAAAATATAGATAAACAGGAGGAAGAAAGATGAAGATTCATAATGGTTGCTGGTTGCTGAAAGAGGGATACGAGTGCTTTTCTCCACAGCACGTGTATGAAGTAAGAAAAGGAAAACATGAGGTTATTCTGTGTGCCCCCACCAGTAGAATCCAACATAAGGGAGATACACTGGGGGGAATCAATTTGACCATCCGTATTACGGCTCCTATGCCGGAGGTGATTCGTGTGCAGACCTATCATCACATGGGGGGAATAGAGAGAGGACCGGAGTTTGAATTGAATCTTCCGGAGGAGGGAGATCTGGAAGTAACAGAGGACGGCAATATCATGACCGTAAAGAGCGGGCACTTAAGCCTTGTAATTGATACGGAAAATTGGTCTATGGCTTATAAAAGAGATGGGGAACTTCTGACCAAGAGCGGCAGTAGGGATTTATCTTATTTGAAAACAGACTGGAAGGGGTTTGCTTACGATAAGGGCGGTGAGGATGCCTATATGCGGCAGCAGCTTGGTTTATCCGTGGATGAACTGGTATATGGGCTTGGAGAACGGTTTACACCCTTTGTAAAAAATGGACAGTCTGTGGAAATCTGGAACGAAGATGGAGGAACAAGCACAGAGCAGTCCTATAAAAATATTCCATTTTATCTGACCAACAAAGGATATGGTGTTTTTGTAAACCATCCGGAGAAGGTAGAGTTTGAAGTGGCAACAGAGAAGGTGGCCAAGGTTGAATTCAGCGTAAAGGGTGAGAGTCTGGACTATTTTGTAATAAATGGACCATCCATGAAGGAAGTGCTGATGCGCTATACAGATATCACCGGAAAACCATCTCTTCCGGCTCAGTGGACATTTGGACTGTGGTTATCTACATCCTTTACCACAGATTACGACGAAGATACAGTAATGAGCTTTATTGATGGAATGTTAGAACGTGGAATTCCATTAAGTGTCTTTCACTTTGACTGCTGCTGGATGAGGGAATTTCACTGGACCGACTTTGTATGGGATGAAAGAGTATTTCCAGATCCTAAGGGTATGCTTCAGAGAATCAAGGCAAAGGGAATAAAGATTTGTGTATGGATTAATTCCTATATTGGGCAGGAATCTGTATTATTTCAAGAAGGAAAAGAGAAGGGATATTTTCTGAAACGTTCCAATGGAGATGTATGGCAGTGGGATATGTGGCAGCCGGGACTGGCAATTGTAGATTTTACCAATCCGGAAGCGGTTAGATGGTATCAGGAGAAACTGGAAATGCTGCTGGATATGGGAGTCGACTGCTTTAAGACCGATTTTGGTGAAAGAATCCCGGTAGATGCCGTATATTATAACGGAGCAAATCCGGAAAAAATGCATAATTATTATTCTTATTTATACAACAAAGCAGTATTTGAAGTGTTAGAGAAAAAACGTGGTAAGGAGGAAGCAATTCTGTTTGCCCGTTCTGCAACTGTAGGAGGACAGAAGTTCCCGGTACACTGGGGAGGTGACTGCTGGTCCGATTATGAGTCCATGGAAGAAAGTCTCCGGGGTGGCCTGTCCTTAACCAGCAGTGGATTTGGTTTCTGGAGTCATGACATTGGAGGATTTGAAAGCCAGTCTACAGCGGATGTGTATAAACGCTGGGCAGCTTTTGGACTTCTATCCACCCATAGCCGTCTCCATGGAAGCACCTCTTACCGTGTGCCATGGGTATACGATGAGGAAGCAGTAGATGTAGTACGGTTCTTTACAAAGTTAAAGCTAAAACTGCTGCCATACCTGTACAGCAGTGCTGTGGATACCTCTAAAACGGGAATCCCCATGATGCGTAGTATGGCGCTGGAATTTCAGGAGGACATGAACTGCCGCTATCTGGATAAGCAGTACATGATAGGAGACAAATTGCTGGCTGCACCAATTTTCAATGAAGAAGGCATTGCCCACTATTATCTGCCGGAGGGAATCTGGACCAACTATCTCACAGGAGAAACAGCAATAGGTGGAAGTTGGAGAAAAGAGCAGCATGGATATCTGTCAATTCCTCTCTGGGTAAGAGAAAACAGTATTGTACCCGTGGGAAATAATAGTGAATGTGCAGACTATATATTTACCGATAATTTAGAAATGAAGGTTTTTGCATTGCAGGATAAGGCAGAAACTACCGTATATCAGGCAGGAAAAGAGGTCTTAACATTGTGTTTGGAAAAATATGGACAAAAAATTGCAGGAAAAGTTCAGGGAACATCCAAATGCAAGGTGCGTCTGGTAAATTGTGCGGTAGATAATATTATAGGAGCATCCATGGAACGTGATGGGGCAGATACTGTGGTAACAGTAGAAAATGTTGGAAAAGAATTCGTGTGTGAGGTTTCAGTATGAGAAAAGAGAACAGTCAGAAATATTGGAATCAGGCAGAAGAACTGATGAAGAAGCTGACTTTGGAAGAGAAGATTCGTATGGTACATGGTGCCCAGCTTTTTCAGACGGCGGGAGTAGAACGGCTGGGGATTCCGCCGCTGAAAATGTCTGACGGACCCATGGGGGTTCGTCAGGAATTCCAACCGGCTCATTGGCAGTCCATAGGACACAGTGATGATTATGTGACTTATCTTCCCTGTAATAGTGCTCTTGCCTCCACTTGGAACCGTGACCTGGCATATGATACTGGGTCTGTACTGGGGGAAGAAGCAAGAGGGAGAGGTAAGGATGTGATTCTGGCACCGGGCATTAATATAAAAAGAAGCCCTCTGTGCGGCCGGAATTTTGAATATTTTAGTGAAGACCCTTATCTTACCAAGGAACTGGCAGTACCTTTTATTCAGGGAGTACAGAACTGGGATGTGGCGGCCTGCGTCAAGCATTTTGCCGTAAATAATCAGGAGACAGAACGTCTATGGGTAGAGGTAGAGATTGATGAAGAAGCCCTTCGTACCATTTATCTTCCGGCATTTTATGATGCAGTGAAAAAGGGAGGCTCTTATACTGTTATGGGAGCTTACAACCTGCTGAAGGGCGAGCATTGCTGTCAGAGCAAATATCTTCTTGGAGATATTCTTAGAAAGGAATGGGAATATGACGGTGTAATTATTTCTGACTGGGGCGCTGTACATGATACAGAACTGGCAGCAGATTCAGAGCTGGATATAGAAATGTCTGTAACAGATAATTTTGAACAGTATTTTATGGCAGAACCGCTGAAACAAAAAATTCAGAATGGAGAAATAGCGGAAGAAGTATTAGATAAGAAGGTAATACATATCCTTATGCTTATGATGCGTCTGCATATGCTGGGAGGAGAAGAGCGGAAAGCCGGTACCTATAATACAGCGGAACATAGGGAAAAGGCATTGAAGGTAGCTAGAGAATCAATAGTTCTTCTGAAAAACCAAGCCGGAAGACTTCCGTTATCGGTAAAAGAAACCAAAAAGCTGCTGGTCATTGGAGAGAATGCGGAGTGCACCCATGCCAGTGGAGGTGGAAGTGCAGAAATTAAGGCATTGTATGAAATTACCCCGCTTATGGGAATTAAGATTCTGTTAGGCGGGAATGCAGAGGTAGACTTTGCGGCGGGATACTGCCGGGATGAAAAAATGGAAGAGTCCGATACGAACTGGCAGGAGAATAGTCTGGAAGGAGGCGGCGGTTCCATCGGGCAGTCCCATGCAGATAAAAAAATGAAAGAAAAACGTGCCATGCTCCGCAGAGAAGCATTAGAACTGGCAAAAAACTACGACCAGGTACTTTTTGTAGGAGGTCTGAACCATCATCAGGACAGTGAAGGAAACGACCGGGCGGATATGAAGCTTCCTTATGAACAGGATGAACTCATAAAAGAGCTTATAAAAGTAAACCCCAAGACAGTCCTTGCATTTGTAGGGGGAAGCCCTGTTGAGATGGGGGAATGGATAAATCAGGCGGATACAGTAGTCTGGAGCTGGTATGCCGGAAGCGAAGGGGGAAGGGCACTGGCGGAAGTACTGTTCGGTAAAGTTGTACCTTCCGGAAAATTGCCGGAAACCTTTTATAAAAAGCATACGGATTGCTCTGCCCATGCAGTGGGAGAGTTTCCTGGCGGCAAGAAAGTGCGCTATACCGAAGGTGTATTTGTAGGATATCGTTACAATGATACCTATAAAGTAGAACCACAGTTTTGTTTCGGACATGGGCTGTCTTATACAGAATTTTCCTATGAAAATCTATCTGTTTCTGAGAAAGATGGAAAGACTTTCGTAAGCTGTGAAGTGACAAACACTGGAAGCTGTACCGGAAAAGAGACGGTTCAGGTTTATCTGGCTCCCCAGAACCGAAAAAAGAGCCAGCCTCAACAGGAGCTAAAAGGCTTTGAAAAGATAGAGTTAAAACCGTCAGAAAAAAAGACGGTTTCTATCGTAGTGGAAGATGTGATAAGTGGAATGGAAATCCGCATAGGGAGTTCCTCCAGAGACATAAGATTGCATTCTTAATCATAATGTAATAATAGAAAAGCTGGGTGATTCAAACATCTGGCTTTTTTAATGTAAAAATTAGACATAAAAGGGTGAAAAGTATAAAAATAAACGTAAAAAACATCTAAAAGGGAATATATTAAACAAAAAGAAACATTGTTATACTATTCTTGAAATGCGGTAAGGAAAGGAAATAGACCGCGGACAGGGGCCCTGTGTGGTAGGATTGTTGTCACAGTAACCTAAATAATATATGATAGGTTTA
>CAZUKR010000063.1:0-16339 GCA_964620885.1 uncultured Eubacterium sp. | reverse complement strand
TTTTATTATATGATAGCAAAGGTGATAGTAATGGAAAAGAAAGTAATGCAGACATTTTTATATGATTTTTATGGTGAATTGCTGACCCAGCATCAGCAGAATATATATGAGGATTTTGTTTTGGATGACCTATCCTTAAGTGAAATCGCAGAAGAAGCAGGTATCAGCCGTCAGGGGGTACATGATTTGGTAAAGCGGTGTGACAGGATTTTAGAAGGTTATGAGGAGAAACTGCATTTGCTGGAACGTTTTATAAATACTAAGAAAAAGGTTACAAAGATTCGCACGTTGGCCTGCGATTACCAAAATGAGAACAATTCAGAGATTATGGCACAGATAGAAACCATTTCCAGTGAAATATTAGAGGAGTTATAGGTATGGCATTTGATAGCTTATCCGAAAAACTGCAAAATGTATTTAAATCTTTAAGAAGCAAAGGTCTGCTGACAGAAGATGATGTAAAGGCAGCCTTGAAAGAGGTTAAGCTTGCGCTGTTAGAGGCAGACGTTAATTTTAAGGTTGTAAAACAGTTTGTGAAATCTGTTCAGGAGAGAGCCGTAGGTCAGGATGTTATGACAGGACTGAATCCGGGACAGATGGTTATAAAGATTGTAAATGAAGAGCTGGTGAATCTCATGGGAACTGAGACCACAGAGATTGTACTGAAGCCTGGAAATGAAATAACAGTCATTATGATGGCAGGGCTTCAGGGAGCTGGTAAGACAACTACAACTGCAAAGCTTGCAGGAAAGCTGAAGCAGAAGGGAAGAAAACCATTGCTTACAGCTTGTGATATCTACCGTCCGGCAGCAATTCAGCAGCTTCAGATTAATGGTCAGAAGCAGGATGTGGAAGTGTTTTCCATGGGGGACAGCCACAAGCCGGTGAATATCGCCAAAGCAGCTGTGGAGCATGCTCAGAAGAATGGACATAACGTAGTTATCCTGGATACAGCAGGACGTCTCCATGTAGATGAAGAGATGATGGAAGAACTTCAGGAGATTAAAGAAAATGTAGATGTAGCTCAGACAATTTTGGTTGTAGATGCGATGACTGGGCAGGATGCAGTAAATGTAGCATCTAATTTTAATGATAAAATAGGAATTGACGGTGTGATACTGACAAAGCTGGATGGCGATACCAGAGGTGGTGCAGCTCTTTCCATCCGGTCAGTAACAGGAAGACCGATTTTGTATATTGGTATGGGTGAGAAGCTGTCTGATTTGGAGCAATTTTATCCAGATCGTATGGCAAGCAGAATTCTTGGTATGGGTGATGTTCTTACCATGATTGAAAAAGCCCAGGAAAATATAGATGAAGAAAAAGCCAGAGAACTAGAAAAGAAAATGAAAAAGGCTGAGTTTGGATTTGATGATTATCTGGAGTCCATGAATCAGATGAAAAAACTAGGCGGATTATCCAGTGTTCTGGGAATGATGCCGGGAATGGGCGGTTCCCAGATGGCAGAAATTGAAAATGCCATGGACGAAAAGAAAATGGCAAGAATTGAAGGAATTATTTATTCCATGACGCCCAAGGAAAGAGCCAATCCTTCTATCTTAAATCCAAGCAGAAAGCGCAGGATTGCCCAGGGAGCCGGAGTGGATATCAGCGAGGTTAACCGTCTGGTAAAACAGTTTGAGCAGAGTCGTAAAATGATGAAGCAGATGCCGGGACTTATGGGAGGAAAAGGAAAGAAGAGAGGCGGATTTAAATTGCCGTTTGGTATGTAAATGTAGGTAACAGAGAATTCTCTGATTACAAAATAGAAGAAGAAACCCAAGGAGGTGAAAGTAATGGTAAAAATCAGATTAAAAAGAATGGGACAGAAGAAAGCTCCTTTCTATAGAATCATTGTAGCAGATTCCAGATCTCCAAGAGATGGAAAATTTATCGAGGAAATCGGAACTTATGATCCAACTAAGGATCCAAGTGAATTCCACGTAAATGAAGAATCAGCAAAAAAATGGTTAGCAAATGGTGCTCAGCCTACAGAAATGGTAGGAAAGATTTTCAAAGCAGCCGGTATCGAAAAATAAGATTCGTGAGGTGACGTAATGAAAGAAGTAGTTGAAGTAATTGCGAAAGCACTTGTGGATCATCCGGAAGAAGTCGTAGTTACGGAATCTGAGAACGAAAAGTCTGTTGTTTTGGAATTACGAGTTGCCCAGCCGGATATGGGAAAAGTAATTGGCAAACAGGGACGTATTGCAAAGGCCATTCGGGCAGTTGTTAAAGCAGCAGCGGCTAAGAGTGACAAAAAGGTTATTGTTGATATTATACAGTAGCGAAAACACGGGATATGGGAAGCGATTATTCGCTTCCCATATCTACTATCAATGAGAAATAGAAATTTGAGGAACAGTATATGGAAGATTTGTTGCAGATAGGTGTAATTTCCAATACCCACGGTGTACGTGGTGAGGTAAAAGTATTTCCCACAACGGATGATCCGAAGCGTTTTAAAAAGTTAAAACAGGTTATTATGGATACGGGGAAAGAACAGCTGAAATTGGAGATTACAGAGGTAAAATTTTTAAAAAATCTTGTGATTTTGAAATTTAAAGGAATTGATAATATCAATGACGTTGAAAAATATAAAGGAAATGGCCTCTTTGTTACAAGAGAGAATGCAGTAAAATGTGAAAAGGATGAATATTTTATTGCAGATTTAATTGGTGTGAAGGCAGTAACCAAAGATGGAGAAGAAATTGGAGAGATTATAGATGTTCTTCAGACTGGAGCAAATGATGTCTATATTGTAGAACGCCCAGGAAGGAAGGATTTGCTGCTTCCGGCAATTAAGGAATGTATTCTGAATGTGGATATGAAAGAACGAATCATGCAGGTGTTTATAATGCCTGGATTGGATGATGAAGATTAGGTGGTCAGATGAATTTTTATATACTTACACTTTTTCCTGAAATGGTAATGAATGGATTGAATACCAGTATTATTGGGAGAGCGGCGGAGGCAGGTCTTTTAAATATCGAAGCCATTAATATAAGAGACTATTCCACCAATAAACACCATAAAGTAGACGATTATCCTTACGGAGGCGGTGCGGGGATGCTGATGCAGGCGCAGCCCGTATATGATGCGTGGAAGGCTGTAGTTGAGAAGATTGGGAGAAAGCCCCGCTGTATTTATGTGACGCCCCAAGGAACAACTTTTTCTCAGGGGATAGCAAAAGAATTTGCCTGGGAAGAAGATATTATATTTCTTTGCGGCCACTATGAAGGAATTGATGAGCGGGTGCTGGAGGAAATTGTTACAGACTACATGTCTATTGGTGATTATGTGCTGACCGGTGGTGAACTTCCGGCAATGGTTATGGTGGATGCTATATCACGGATGGTTCCGGGAGTTCTGACAAATGACGAATCTGGCTCAACGGAATCCTTTGAGGGAAATTTGCTGGAATATCCTCAGTATTCCAGACCAGAAGAGTGGAATGGAAAGAAAGTTCCGGATGTTCTTATGTCAGGGCATCATAAAAAAATTGAAGAATGGCGCAGGGAACAATCCTTACAGCGTACTTTGGAACGGCGTCCGGATTTGCTGGAAAAAGCAGCGCTGACAGGAAAAGAAAAAAACTGGCTGGAAGGTCAGAAAAAACGATAAAAAGCTTGCAAAACAGGTTGTGCTATGATAAAATATTTACCTGTGAGACAAGAAAATGATGGTCCTCTGTTACAATAAGTATTAAGAACATCTGATTAAATAGGAGGTCACAAAATGAACGCAGCAGAAATTATTAGAAACATTGAAAAGGAACAGTTAAAGGCAGACGTATCTGAATTTAACGTAGGTGATACCGTAAAAGTTTATGGTAAAATCAAAGAGGGAAACCGCGAAAGAATTCAGATTTTTGAAGGAATCGTATTAAAAAGACAGGGCGGAAGCAGTAGAGAAACTTTTACTGTAAGAAAATTTTCCAATGGTGTTGGCGTGGAAAAGACATGGCCAGTACACTCCCCTAACGTTGAAAAAGTAGAAGTAGTTCGTTACGGTAAGGTAAGACGTGCGAAATTAAACTACTTAAGAGGACGCATTGGTAAGAGAGCAAAAGTAAAAGAATTAGTAAAATAATTCTAGTAAAAGAATGAAGATGCGAAGGGACAAGTACAATAAGTAGTTGTCCCTTTTTTCCACATTGTAGGAGTAGAAAGATGAGAAGAAGATCCGGCGGACTGAATTTTAACCGAAGAAAAAGAAAAGTTAATACAGGATTATTAAAAGAAGTCGGTATCTGGGCAGGAGAGATTCTCCTGGTAATTATTGCGGCTGTTATTCTGGTTTCTTTTGTTGGATTCCGTATATCTGTAGTGGGAACATCCATGTCACCTACTTTGGAAAGCGGGCAAGAGATTCTGGTAAATCGTCTCAAATATAAAGTGTTCAGTCCCAAGCAGAACGATTTGATTGCGTTTTTACCAAATGGAAATGAGAAGGCTCATTATTATATTAAGCGTGTAATTGCCGAACCCGGAGATAAGGTTCAGATAAAAAAAGGACTGGTGTATGTAAATGGTGAGCAGTTCACAGAAATGGCAGCAGTTTCCAATATTGATAATGCTCTTTTAGCAGAAAATGAAATTACAGTAGGCGAAGACGAGTATTTTGTTCTGGGCGATAACAGGAATAACAGTGAAGACAGTCGGTATGCCAGTATCGGAAACGTAAAGAAAGAATATATCGTAGGAAAAGCCTGGTTTGTGGTTTCACCTTGGGGAAAAATCGGCTTTATAAAATAGTAAGGAGAGTACAAATATGCATTTTCAATGGTATCCAGGGCATATGACAAAGGCAAAACGTCAGATGCAGGAAGATATTAAACTAATAGATTTGGTAGTGGAACTGGTTGATGCCAGAGTCCCCCTCAGCAGCCGTAACCCGGATATAGATGATCTGGGAAAGCATAAGGCCAGACTGATTTTAATGAATAAAGCAGACCTTGCAAGTGAAGAGCAGACCAGGGCCTGGTCTGATTATTTCAGAGAAAAAGGCTTTTATGTAGTGAAACTGGATGCACGGAGTAAGGCAGGTATGAAGGCAATCAGTGATGTAATTATGGAGGCATGTAAGGAAAAGATAGAACGTGACAGGCGCAGGGGTATCAAGAACCGGCCAGTCAGAGCAATGGTAGTGGGAATTCCGAATGTTGGAAAATCCACATTTATTAATACCTATGCGGGAAAAGCCTGTACTAAAACAGGAAATAAGCCTGGTGTAACAAAAGGAAAACAGTGGATACGCCTGAATAAAAATGTGGAGCTGCTGGATACCCCGGGAATTCTGTGGCCCAAATTTGAAGATCAGCAGGTCGGATTGCTTCTGGCACTGATTGGTTCTATCAAGGACGAGATACTAAATATTGATGAACTTTCCTTGGAACTGATTCGGATTTTGCAGAAATACTATCCCGGTTTTCTAGCCGCAAGATATGAAATAGAAGAGGAAAAAACAGAAGTACAAGTACTAGAGCAGATAGCAATAAAACGTAACTGTGTTCAGAGGGGAAATGAGCTGGATTACAGTAAGGCGGCATCACTTGTGATTGAAGAATTCCGCAGTGGACGTCTGGGAAAGGTAACCCTTGAATTTCCTGAGAAATAAGAGTAGAATAAAATAAAACAATAGGATTAGTGTATAGAAAAGAGAAGCTATATGGAAAATGAAAAAAAGAAAAGAATCGACTGGAAAGAGACGGCTAGTTTTATTTTATATATTGCAGTAGTGTTTGTAATTACGTATCTGGTAATTAATTATGTAGGACAGAGAACAGAAGTAATTGGGACATCCATGGAATATACCTTAAGTGATGGTGATAATCTGATTGTAGATAAGATTTCTTATCGTTTCCATGAACCGGAACGATTTGATATCATTGTTTTCCCATATCAGTATAAGGAAGACACATACTATATAAAACGTATTATTGGATTACCGGGAGAAACAGTTCAGATTGGAGTAGATGGAACTATTTATATAAATGGAGAAGAGCTGGAAGAATCTTATGGACGTGAGATTATGAAGGACCAGGGGACAGCAGCGGAGCCGATAGAACTTGGAAAAGGTGAATACTTTGTTTTGGGGGATAACAGGAATGCCAGTTCAGACAGCCGTGACCCCAGTGTAGGAATTATTAAGCGCGACGACATTATTGGAAGGGCATGGCTTCGGATTTATCCATTTTCCAAATTTGGGTTTGTAAAACATAAGTAAGGATACGATAGAGGAGATTAGAGTGGGTGAATTAAGAACAATTGGAATAATAAAAGAAGATTTACAGGCAGCAGAGGTGACGATGCTGCCTTCTTTTATTGCGGAATATGAAAAAGATGAAAGAGCAGGAGTACAAAAACTGGTTCAGCAGGCAGAGAAACGACTAGAAAGTTTTACCAGGGAAAAGGTGCGTACAGAACAGCTTAAGGCATATGAAAGAAAATATGAAAACGCTGGATATATATGCGGAATCGATGAGGTTGGAAGAGGGCCGCTGGCAGGACCAGTAGTGGCAGGAGCAGTAATACTGCCCAGGGATTGTGATATTTTATATATCAACGACTCTAAAAAGTTAAGCGAAAAAAAACGGGAAGAATTGTATGACATTATTATGGAGAAGGCGGTTGCTGTAGGAGTGGGCATGGTAAGTCCCGCAAGAATTGATGAGATTAATATTTTGCAGGCAACATACGAAGCCATGCGGCAGGCTATTCAAAAACTGGCAGTAACACCCGATATATTATTAAATGATGCAGTGACCATACCACAGGTAAATATTCGTCAGATTCCTATCATTAAGGGAGATGCCAAAAGTATTTCCATAGGTGCTGCAAGTATTATTGCAAAAGTAACCAGAGATCGTCTGATGGTGGAATATGATGAAATTATGCCGGAATACGGATTTGTATCCAATAAAGGATATGGCTCTCAGATGCATATTGATGCATTAAGGAAATACGGTTCATCTCCCATTCATCGACAGAGCTTTATTAAAAACTTTCGTTAAGGCTTAGCCGTGTGAAAGGATTCTTACAGGGAGGAGAAAGGCATGTCAATTGTAGAGGGAATCGGTCAATATCAGAATAATACAGCAGCCAATACACAGACCATGAGTGCTGTAAAAGAGACAATACGCCCTTCGTCTGTCTATACTCAGGAATTAACACCGGGCAAAGTATTTGAAGGAACGGTGCTGGAAATAAAGGATGGACAGGTTACCATAGGGCTCAGCAATGGACAAACCATTACTGCAAGACTGGAAGCAGGAATCAATCTGGAAAAAGGAATGCCCATGCTGTTTGAAGTAAAAACCAACAGTGGGGAGCAGATTGCAATTCGTCCCATGAACTGGGAGAGTATGCAGAATCCCACGCTTTTGAAGGCATTGGAGGCAGCGGGATTAAAAGTAAACCAGCAGAATCTTTCTATGGTAAGTGAAATGATGAAAGAGCAAATGCCTGTAGATAAGACAAGCCTTATGCAGATGGTGCGGATGATAGCTAGCTTTCCAGAGACGGATGTGCAGACATTAATACAGATGCAGAAGGCTGGAATTGAGATTAATAAGGATTCGATTCAGCAGTTTGAAAATTACAGGAATAACCAGCAGTCTTTTCTGCCGGAAATAAAAGATTTGATGGAGAATATTCCCCAGATGGCGGAGCAGATATATGGCGGGGAAGCAGGAAACGTAAGTATATATGGACAAAGCAGCATAAATACCAATATTACAACGCTATTAGGATTTCAACAGCAGATTGTAGGTATTCTTATGGGAGGACAGACAGGAGCTGAAACTTCGCAGGCGGCTGCAGCAGCCCAGACAGAAGCGGTCGTAGGGCAGGCAGTACAGGAGGCGTTGCAGCAGAATCTGTCAGTTGCCAGAGTGAATGAAACAGAAGGAGCAGTGACTCAGCAGAATCTGGCATTCGGGGAACATGGTGTAGACCAGCAGGAGGGAAATGGGAACCTAAAGGAAAATACACTGGGAGAAGGAAGTCAGGGGAAACATCTTTCACAGCAGTCTGAAATAGTGGAGGGAAACCGTCCCTCAAACAATGGTGGAGAGGTTAGAAATGTAAATGACATTTTAACCCCTAAGCAGCAGGCGAATCTGACAGAGTTACTAAAGGAATTTCCAGCAGCTGTAAAAAATGAAGTTTTGCTTCAGAATGGCCAATTGAATCCCAAACTGACAGCGGGGGAACTGCTTCAGCAGATTGTGACATCGGTAGGAAGCGGTGAAAATTTTACCAGTGAGGCAATGCAGAAGCTATTCTGCAGTAATGAGTACAAAGAAGTTCTGAAAAAGGCAATCCAGGAACAATGGCTGACCACGCCGGAACAGATGAAAGAAGAAGGGGCAGTAAAAGAACTGTATCAGCGGCTGGGTAAGCAGATGGAACAATTGCAGCAGGTATTGAATCAAACTGGAACACAGCAGGGGGCTGCCCTGGCAAAATCAGCTCAGGGTGTTCAGAGTAATCTGGAATTTATGAATCAGTTAAATCAAATCTATACTTATGTCCAGCTTCCCCTAAAACTTCGGAATCAAAATGCTCACAGCGATTTATATGTATATACCAATAAGAAAAGCCTTCACGAGAAGGATGGAGAATTGACAGCACTGCTTCATCTGGATATGGAGCATCTTGGAGCCACAGACATTTATATTAAGATGCAGGGAAGGGCAGTAGAAACAACCTTCTATCTGGAAGATAAGCATTCTTATCAGTTGATTGAAAATCATATAGATACCTTACAGGAGAAATTAGAAGTAAAGGGCTATCAGTGCAGAATTGAGGTAGAAAACAGGGAAAAACAACAGGATTTTGTAGAGGATTTTCTGGAAAAAGAAAAAACTGTGGGAAAATTTCTGAAGTATTCCTTTGATGTGAAAGCATAAAACAAAAAAGGAGGATACAGCAGTGGCGGACAAAACCTATAAGAATACAAAAGAACCGGTGATTGCGGAACAAAAACACGGAGATAAACTTAAAACCGCCGTAGCTGTAGCCTATGACCCGGGAGAGGAAGCGCCTAGAATTATTGCAGCAGGTAAGGGCCTTATTGCAGAAAAAATTATTGAAAAGGCAAAGGAAGAAGAAATTCCTTTTTATAAAGATGAAAAGCTTACAAGCACTCTGTCAAAGCTGGAAATTGGAAGTACCATTCCACCGGAACTGTATGAAGTAGTGGCAGAAATACTGGTGTTTGTAGATGATATGGACAAGCTGAGGGATAAGGTAAGGGGCTAGCGGATATGATAGAGAGGGGAAGAAGACAGGAAGGATATATTCAGGAGCAGAGGGCAGAAGAGTACTTAAAGGGAAAAGGCTTTCGGATACTGAAACGTAATTTTTATAGCAGATATGGGGAAATTGATATTATAGCAAAGGATGGGGAATATCTTGTATTTGTAGAAGTGAAATATCGTAAAAATGATAGAAGCGGTCATCCATTGGAAGCGGTGGATATAAGAAAGCAAAAACGTATTTGTAAGACAGCAGACTGGTTCTGTAAGCGATATGGATATCAGGATGGAATTCCCTGCCGTTTTGATGTAATTGGAATTACAATGTGTGATATCCAACATGTTGAAAACGCCTTTTTGTATCAGGTATAATTGACAGCCTTACAAGTTCGGATGGCAGAATGTAGAGGAGACGGTATGGTATTTCAAAAGGCTACGCCAGAAAATATAATAGAGATAAGAGAAAAAGAAGGATTTCCAATGCTGGTTTATCCCATAATGGAAGAGACAGGGATGGTAGAGCACTGTTTCACAACCAGAATGGGTGGCGTCAGTGAGGGGATATTTGAGAGCCTGAATCTTAGCTTTACCAGAGGCGACAGAAGAGAAGCAGTAGAAGAAAATTTTCACCGGGTTGCCATGGCACTTGGAACAGACTATGAAAAATTTATATGTTCGGATCAGACCCATACCACCAATGTGCGCAGAGTTACTGGAGCAGACGCAGGGAAAGGTCTGACACGCAGCCGTGATTATACGGATGTGGATGGATTGATTACCAACGAACCGGGTGTGGTGCTTTCGACTTTTTATGCAGACTGTGTTCCCTTGTATTTTGTGGATCCACAGCATAAAGCCATAGGACTGTCACACTCCGGATGGCGGGGAACCGTAGGGCGTATAGGGAAGATAACACTGGAAGCCATGAGGCAGGAATTTGGAACCAGACCGGAAGAAGTAATTTCTGCCATTGGTCCATCTATCTGTCAGTCTTGTTATGAAATAAGCGAAGATGTTGCGGAAGCCTTTAAAAGGGAATTTAGAACACACGAAACAGAAATTCTTTTGGATAAGAAGAACGGAAAATATCAGCTTGATTTATGGCGTGCCAATGAGCTGGTTTTGTTAGAAGCAGGCGTGCGGCCAGAACATCTGGCAGTGACTAATATCTGTACCTGCTGTAATCACAGACTGCTGTTTTCCCATCGGGCAAGTCAGGGAAAACGGGGAAATTTGGGTGCATTTTTAAGTATTTGTGAAAGAGGAGAATAAGGATGGAAAAATATATGGACTATGTATTAGACCAGACAAAGAAGATTCTGTCGATTGACAGTCCCACGGGGTATACCGGGGAAGCTGCTGATTATGTTATGGGTGCCTATGAGAAACTGGGGTATCACCCGGTAAAAACAGTAAAAGGCGGGGTTCTGGTGGATATTGGGGGAACTCAGGAGCAGGACGCTATTTTAATGGAAGCTCACATCGATACACTGGGAGCCATGGTTCGGGAGATTAAGGGAAATGGAAGGTTAAAGCTTTCTCCTCTTGGAGGCTTGAATCCCAACAATGTGGAGGCAGAGAACTGCCGCATCATCACCAGATTTGATGGGAAATATGAGGGAACCTTCCAACTGGAAAATGCCTCCATCCATGTGAATAAGGAATACAATGATACCAAGAGAAGCTATGATACCATGGAAGTTGTGCTGGATGAAAAGGCAGCTTCCGAACAAGAGACCAGAGAGCTGGGCATTATGGAAGGAGATATTGTAGCTTTCCATCCCAGAACAACCATTACAGAAAAAGGATATATAAAAAGCCGCTTTCTGGATGATAAGCTCAGCGTCGGAATCTTGCTGGGATTTGCTAAGATGCTGAAGGAAGAACAGATTACCACAGAACGGAACATATATCATCATATTACGGTATATGAGGAAGTGGGTCATGGAGCCTGCGGAACGGTACCGGAAGGAGTTACGGAGATTTTGTCCGTAGATATGGGATGTGTGGGTGACAGCCTCCAGTGTACAGAGCATCAGGTTTCCATTTGCGCCAAAGACAGTGTAGGGCCTTACAATTATGATGTGGTTACAAACCTGATTCAGGCGGCAAAAGAAAACAGCATTGATTTTGCAGTAGATGTATATCCCCGCTATGGTTCTGATGCAGATGCCGCACTGGAAGCAGGATATGACTGCCGGCACGGATTGATTGGAGCAGGAGTATATGCGTCACATGGATATGAGAGAAGTCATATAGATGGTGTCAGAAATACCCTGGAGCTATTAAAAGCATATCTGGTATAAAAGCATTGTAAAAACGTCTGTCCCATAAATTGCGGGGCAGACGTTTTTGCGTTTATGTTATTAATCGTCATTTTCCTGATCATTACTGGTGGAGTAAACCTGACGTTTTCTTGCAAGCTCATCGCTCTCCAGATATTCATCATAAGTAGTAACCTTATCAATAAGAGTTCCATTTGGTAAAAACTCGATAATACGGTTTGCTGTAGTCTGCACTACCTGATGGTCACGGGAAGCAAATATAAGTACACCTGAGAATTTAATCAGACCATTGTTTAATGCAGTAATGGACTCCATATCCAAATGGTCAGTAGGCTCATCTAAAATCAGAACATTGGAACCGGTAATCATCATGCGGGATAAGAGTACACGTACCTTTTCACCACCGGACAATACATTCATTTTCTTTACACCATCATCACCGGCAAAGAGCATTCTACCAAGGAATCCACGTACATAAGTGGCATCCTTAATTTCAGAATACTGTGTCAGCCATTCTACAATCTGTAGATTGGTATCAAAGATTTCTGTATTATCTTTCGGGAAGTAAGACTGGGAAGTAGTAACACCCCATTTGTAAGTTCCTTCGTCCGGTTCCATTTCTCCTGCCAGAATTTTGAATAAAATTGTTTTGGCAAGTTCATTTCCCCCTACAAAGGCAACCTTATCATTATGTCCCACAATGAAAGAGATATTATCAAGGATTTTTACACCATCAATAGTTTTGCTTAAGTTTTCTACCGTAAGAACCTCGTTACCGATTTCACGACTTGGACGGAAGTCGATATAAGGATATTTACGGCTGGAAGGTCTGATTTCATCCAACTCAATTTTTTCCAGAGCCTTTTTTCTGGAAGTAGCCTGTTTGGATTTAGAAGCATTTGCAGAGAAACGTGAGATAAAGTCCTGCAGCTCTTTGATTTTTTCTTCTTTTTTCTTATTAGCTTCCTTCATCTGTTTGATTAACAACTGACTGGATTCATACCAGAAGTCATAGTTTCCGGCATACAACTGGATTTTTGCATAGTCAATATCCGCTGTATGAGTACAGACTTTGTTTAGGAAGTAACGGTCATGAGATACCACAATAACAGTATTCTGAAAGTTGATAAGGAATTCCTCCAGCCATGCAATCGCATCTAAATCCAGGTGGTTGGTAGGCTCATCAAGGAGCAGAATATCAGGATTTCCAAATAATGCCTGCGCCAGCAGCACTTTCACCTTCTGGGCACCGGTCAAATCTTTCATCAGAGAGTAATGGAATTCAGTATCAACGCTAAGACCATTTAGTAACTGGGCAGCATCAGATTCTGCATTCCATCCATCCATCTCAGCAAAGTCGGCTTCCAGTTCACTGGCACGGATACCATCCTCATCAGAGAAATCCTCTTTCATGTAAATCGCATCTTTTTCTTTCATAATGCTGTACAGGCGTTCATTTCCCATGATAACCGTATCAAGTACGGAAGATTCATCAAATTTGTAGTGATCCTGCTGTAAGAATGAAAGACGCTCCCCGGGTGTAATAATAATATCTCCACTGGTAGGTTCTAATTGTCCGCTTAAGATTTTAAGGAAGGTAGACTTGCCGGCACCATTGGCACCAATAAGACCATAACAGTTTCCTTCCGTAAATTTAATATTTACATCTTCGAATAAGGCTTTTTTGCCAATTCTTAAAGTTACATTACTTGCACTAATCATTGTAATACACCTTTCTACTTTATTATTATATGAATGAAAATAGCATAGTCTTTTATATTTTACATTATATAAGTAATTTTGCAAGCGCTTTGAATAAAAGTTTTGTACTATTTTTAATTGAAAACATGTGAATTATTTGAAATTTCAATTGAAAAACAATGAATTTTTTGTTATTATTTATAAATAATAGTATTTAAGTTGACGATAATAGATTTGTCGGATAAGACGATTAAGAAGGGGAGAAGCGTATGGGTTACAATGAGATAAAGGGTATGCTTTCAGGGAATTTTGATGAAGAGATTTTCGGGGCTTTTCCCTGTGGTATTTTCTGTGCCCACTATGTAGGGAGAAATGAAAGTCTTCAGGTGCTGTATACCAATGAAACTTTTTTTGAATGTATTGGTTATAAGCCGGAAGAATTTGAAGCAACAGGAAGAGATATTCTGGCAATTGTAGTAAAAACAGACCGCCAGACAGCAAGACAGCAGATTACAGATGCTATCAGCCGGGAGGAAGAAGTGATTCTTCAGGATTATCGAATACATCGGCCGGATGATGGCGTGAACCGCATTTTCTGCTGTCTAAAAAGTGTGCCTGGGGTACAGGGAAATCATTTCATTGTAGCTGTATACATGAAAGCCAATCAGCTTCTGGAGAAAGAGCGGCTGGCGTCAGAACAGCAGGCCAAAATGAAAGAAATCAGCATCAGACTCAGCAGTATGATTCAGCAGATGCCAAGCGGCTGCGCGGTGATACAGGGCGGTGAGGTGTGGGAGGTGGTCAGCGGAAATGACGAGTTTTTCTCTCCGGGGGGATATACATTAGGTGATATACAGGCAATGCCCAATGATATTTACGATATTGTCTATAAATCGGATGTGCGGAAGTTGAGAAGGGCAGCGGAAGAAGCATTGCGCGGCAGAAACACAAGGGAATGTGAAATCCGTATTTATGATAAACAGGGAAAGATTCACTGGATGGCTATTAAAATAATATTTTATTATTACCAGAACAGGAAGCCCTGTTATCTAGTTTCCAGTTGGGATATTCATGAAAGGAAACTACTGGAAGAGGAACTTTATCTTCAGACAGAACGTTATAAATTACTAGAAGAGATTAATAATGAATTTCGATTTGAATATGATGCGAGAAATCAAAAGCTGCTGATTCCAGAAAAGCTGGTTAATTCCTGGAGAAAAGAAATGCAGGGGGATTACAATGCCACAAGAAAAGAAATAGAGTATCTCATTCATCCGGAAGATAATGAAGAATTTCAGGAGATGCTAAACAGAGCTTCTGTAAAAGAAGAAGAAGGAAGCCTGGAGTACCGTATGAATATTGCTCCCAAAGGAGAAGAGGCGGAATATATATGGTATCGTACGATTTATAAGAGTATCAGAGGGGTAAGTGGGAATATTGTCCGGATTTTAGGCAGAACAGAGGATATTAGTTTACAGAAAATAAAACAGGACGAGATGACACAGCAGCTGCAGCAGGATTTTCTTACAGGAGTGCTGAATAAAGGGGCAGCCAGAACATTTATTGAAGAATTTTTAAGGGAAGAAGCACAGGGAGAGCATGCCTTTTTCTTAATCGATATTGATAATTTCAAAAATATCAATGATAGCTTTGGGCATTTATTCGGGGATAGTGTACTGGTAAATATTTCAGAAAAGATAAAAAGCCTTTTTCGCAGCAGTGATATTGTTGGAAGAATCGGCGGAGATGAATTTATTGCATTTATGAAGCACACCAATGCATCACAGGCCAAAATAAAGGCTCAAAGCATCTGTGATGTGGTGAAGCAGGAGTACTATGGAATGCAAGAATCTATTGAAATCAGCTGCAGTGTAGGAGTCGCGATTTACGGAAAGAAAAGGGAAGACTATACGGCGTTATTTTCCAAGGCAGATATGGCCATGTATCGGGCGAAGAAAGAGGGGAAGAATCAGTACAGTGTAGCAGAATATGAAAATCCCACATGGAAGATTCAGAAGGAAGCCAGTATCGAAAACAGACGAAGTCAGTATAATGCCGGAGACGAAAAAGATATGGATTTCCTTACCAAGGCATTCTTATTACTTTCTCATGCAAAGGATGTGAACAATTCATTGAATATGCTGTTGGAACGTATAGGAAGAGAATATGATCTTGGGATTGTAACCGTGCTTGAGGAGAATCAGCAGGAAAACGAAGTGTACAGAGGAAATGCATGGTGTCGTAAAAGAGGAATATTACCAAGGCATAAATTTTCATCAGAGTCTTGGCAGTGGGAAGAATATTTAAAAACGCTAAATAACAAAGAGGTTGTCTGTATTAATGAATGTTTTCTTGACAGCAGTATTGGAGAGAAGTCAAAAAGGTTGTTTCGGGAAAAAGGTATTCGCGCCATGGTCAACTGTTCCTTTTCCTATTTTGACAGGGGAAAAGGATATGTGATGTTCGGTGACACGGAAAAAGTCAGAACATGGAGCGCCTTTGAGCGTGATACCTTCCAGGAGCTGACACGTCTGTTATCTGTGTTTGTGGCAGTGCGCAAACAGCAGGAAGAAGAGCAGAAGATTATCTTGCAGCTGAAGAAAAGGGATACCCTTACAGGGCTTTATAATGAGCAGGCCTTTATGGAAAAGGCAAAGAAAATTATAAAAAATTGGAAGGAGGGTATGCAGTACGCCGTTGTGTATACGGATATTAATGATTTTTCTTATGTAAATGATAATTATGGACATGATGCAGGAAACGAAATTTTAAAAAGTGTGGCAGATCAGATTGATACACAGGGAGAGTGTGTATCCTGCCGTCTGTATTCTGATTTATTTATCGGTATCTTATGGGATAAGGACAAAGATTCCATTCTGCAGAGAGTAGTAACGAAAAACCTGAACTTCTGTAATCAGCAGAAAAAGAAATATGCAACGGAAAACATAAAATTATCCACGGGAATTTATTTTATGGAAAGTCCCGGTGAAAAACTGGAAATTGCAATTGAAAATGCCAATATGGCTAGAAAAAGCATTAAGAAATCAGGGAACATATTCTGCAGAGTTTATGAAAAAAAACTGCGGCAGCA
>CAZUKR010000062.1:0-16644 GCA_964620885.1 uncultured Eubacterium sp. | reverse complement strand
AAGCATACAAGTCAGAATTTATTGAATTTATGGTAGACAGTCAGGTATTGAAATTCGGAGAATTTATTTTAAAAAGCGGAAGAAAATCTCCTTTTTTTATGAATGCGGGTGCTTATGTAACAGGAACACAGCTTCGTAAGCTGGGTGAGTATTATGCAAAAGCAATTCATGAGCACTACGGAGATGATTTTGACGTATTATTCGGACCTGCATACAAAGGAATTCCCTTAAGTGTGGCAACTACCATGGCTTACAGTGAACTTTACGGAAAGGAAATCCGTTATTGTTCCAACCGAAAAGAAGTAAAGGATCATGGAGATACTGGAATTCTTCTGGGAAGTAATTTACAGGATGGCGACCGGGTGGTAATTATCGAAGATGTTACGACTTCCGGGAAATCAATCGAGGAGACATTTCCGATTATTACAGGACAGGCAAAAGTGGAAGTAAAAGGCCTGATGGTATCCTTAAACCGTATGGAACGGGGAAAAGGTGAGAAAAGCGCACTGGAGGAAATCAAGGAGCTTTACGGATTTGGTGCAAATGCAATTGTAACCATGCAGGATGTCGTAGAGTACTTGTATAATAAGCCATATAAGGGAAAGATATATATTGATGATACTATGAAGGCATCGATTGAAGAGTATTATGCTCAGTATGGAGCAAAATAGGAGGCTAGGCCATGAATGAAAAAATATATAAAACAATGCAGGGAACCGGAGCAGGAAGTATTGCAGTGGGAATTGTAGTGCTGGTAAGTGGAGTTATTTGCGGTGTATTGTCTATTGTAAATGGTGCAAGACTGTTAAGAAAAAAGTCTGAAATCATTTTTTAAGGGTTGGAAAATTGCAGAAGGATTATCGAAATGTGCTCCGAACATGCAGCAAAGTCATGTTCGGAGTCTATATTATTTGTTTAATTTATTTTTTATTCTTTGCAGAAAGTACGGGACGGACATTTGAAGGACGTACCTATCATTATAATCTAGTTCTGTTCCGGGAAATCGGACGTTTTTTTAGATACCGTGAAACCATTGGAACCACAGGAGTAATGCTGAATCTGGTGGGCAATGTTGTTGCGTTTGTTCCTTTTGGATTTTTTCTTCCGGTGCTGAGCCGTAAGTGCCGTTCTTTTTTATATATGGTATTTTTTAGCTTTGAATTTAGTCTGGTGGTGGAAATTATTCAGCTGGTATCAAAGGTAGGTAGTTTTGATGTGGACGATTTGCTGCTAAATACCATTGGAGGAGCCATTGGATATCTGATATTTGTTGTGTTAAACCGGATTAGGAGAAAGCATCATGAGAAGAAAGAGAAGAACCAGTTATAAATTTACAGAAAAAACCCATTCCAGGAAAGGGATGCTATCTCTGGGAACGGCATTGATTTCCCTTATTATTGGAATTGTGGTAGTGGTAATTTCTGTTCAGAGCACCGGAAATGCCAGCGTCTATGTAGGAAGTGCCGGGCTTTTTTCGTTTTTGTTATCCGTCGTGGCATTGATTATTGGAATTAGGAGCCTGAAAGAAGAAGAAAGCTATAAAATTTTCCCGGGAATGGGAGTCCTTGTTTCAGCAATCGCTTTTTTCAGCTGGCTGGCAGTTTATATACTTGGTTTTTATATGATATAGAATTTTAAAGAAGAGCGAGGAAATAAAATGAGCTATCAGGAAATTTTAAAACCATACCGGGAAGAGGTAGCGGAGCGTTATCCTCTGGTAATGGAAAGAGTAGAGCTGATGAGTACAGAAGAGACGGCAGCATTGCCATATCGGGATTTCTTTTGTCAGGCAGCACTCTTTTTGCAGGAACTGAGAAAAGAAGAAGCAGAAATTACAGAAGGACGAGCAGAGAAGAGGACACAGGAAGAATGGCAGAGCATTAATAAAAAATTATATGAGGAGATTCTGCCAGAAAATTATGAAAAAAGCTATGCCAATCCATCCTACGCAGTAAAGATGCTGGGAGAAGAGTTTGGAAAGATGTTCAGTGCCCTTTATGCGGATATCCGTTTTTTGATAACCTGTGCGTATCAAGGAAGAATTTATGATATTACCATATTCAGTGAGTTGCTGGTGGAAATTTATAATTGCTTTGAGGCAGAGGAAGCACCAGAAGTAAAGGAAATTCAGCAGATAATCTATTGGTTTTATCATGATTACGGCGAAATATTTACAGAAATGCATGTGATGGCCACCTGTTGTCCGGAACTGGATTTTGCATTAAGCATAGTGATGGACAGTAATTTGGAGGATTTATCATATCTTTATCGTTATGGTGCTTACATTACACAAAATGAAATAAAAACAGCAGAATTTTTAAATTCCCTTCCCCAGGAGCAGATACAAGCCATGGCAGACACCTACACAGAAGGTTATCGTATCGGGTTTGAAACAACAGGGAAGGATTTATCAAAGAAAAAGTATGCAGAGCTTCGTTATAATATTGGATTTGAACGTATGATGCGTGCGGCTGTAAATAATTTTGAGAAAATGGGCTTAAAAGCAGTTGTTGGAAGAGGCGGGGAGTTCTCCTTTACAGGAAGAGACAATGGTAGCCTGACGGTGGAAAGTACCCAGCCAAATCGCCAATATCTGTATGATCATAAAGCGGATAAAGCCATGTATATGGATAAAGCACTGGTGGAACGCAGATTGGAAGTATTGAAAAGTGCTTATGAAATGCACAAGGAAGATGCAGCTTTGTACGCAGGGCCTGCATTAGTGGAAGTGTTTGGAGAAGCAGGATTTGAACCCAAGACCAATCCCAATGCATATCAGTATAATGAGAAACAGCAGAAGCTGAACGTATACTATGCAAATATGGCAGGTCAGATTGTCAATGCGTATATTAAGGGAGAAGAACGAAGCTTTACCATTATTGCATATCCGATTCCGGAAATAGGAGATAACTTTGAAGGAATTTTTGCTAAAACAGTAGAGATAAATACGCTGGACTATAAGCTCTATCAGGGGATGCAGCAGAAGATGATTGATGTTCTGGATGAAGCAGAGTATGTTCATATAACCGGAAAAGGTGATAATAAGACAGATTTAACAGTGGCGATTTATCCGTTGAAAGACAGGACAAAGGAAACGGCCTTTGAAAACTGTGTGGCAGATGTGAATATTCCGGTGGGAGAAGTATTTACCTCTCCGTTATTGAAGGGAACCAATGGTCACCTTCATGTTACACAGGTATATTTGAATGGACTGAAATATCTGGATTTGGCATTAGATTTTAAGGATGGAATGATTTCTTCCTATACCTGTAAAAATTTTGAAACAGAAGAGGAAAGCAGAGCTTTTTTAAAGGAAAATTTACTGAGGCATCATGATACCCTTCCAATGGGAGAATTTGCAATCGGAACCAACACAACAGCTTACAAGATGGGAATTGAATATAATATTCAGGACAAGCTGCCCATTCTGATTGCAGAGAAGACAGGACCGCATTTTGCAGTGGGAGATACCTGCTACAGCTGGGCAGAGGATACTCAGATATTTAATCCGGATGGAAAAGAGATTGTAGCAAGGGACAATGAGATTTCTTCAAAACGGAAAGAGGATGTAGAAAAAGCATATTTTAACTGTCATACAGATATTACCATTCCATATGATGAATTAGATAATATTACAGTAGTACGTAAGGATGGGACAACAGTGGATGTGATTCGTGATGGTAAGTTTGTTGTGCCGGGAACAGAAGAGCTAAATAAGCCTCTGAATCAATAGATATCGGAGAATTATAAATTATTAACAAAAAAGGAGAGTTTATCATGGCAAAAGTTGGAATTGTGATGGGCAGTGACTCAGACATGCCTGTAATGGCGAAAGCCGCGGATATTTTAGAAGAGTTAGGAATTGAGTATGAAATGACGATTATTTCTGCCCATAGAGAGCCTGACGTATTTTTCGAATATGCAAAATCAGCAGAGGAAAAAGGATTTAAAGTAATTATTGCAGGAGCTGGTATGGCAGCGCATCTGCCGGGTATGTGTGCAGCTATTTTCCCAATGCCGGTAATTGGTATTCCAATGCATACCACATCCTTAGGAGGAAGAGATTCCCTGTACTCTATCGTACAGATGCCGTCTGGCATTCCAGTAGCAACTGTTGCAATCAACGGGGGGGCCAATGCAGGACTTTTGGCAGCAAAGATTCTGGCAACTTCTGATGCTGAGCTGCTGGGAAGACTGAAAAAGTATTCTGAGACTTTAAAAGATCAGGTAGTTGCAAAAGATGCAAAATTAAAAGAAGTTGGTTATAAAGAATACATGAATCAGAAATAAGAATGATACCCTGCAGAAAATTCATATATAAAAATTTTGCAGGGTTTTTTGTTTTGGTTATTAGAAAATCAGAATTATTAAGTGGAACAAATAAGTAAAACTAATAAAAACTATTATAATATATAATTGGCATTTCTATAGGAATCACGGTACAATATAAGCGATAGCAAGAAGCACAGCGGTATATAGTCAGTTATATTTTAGGAGGAAAAACAATGGATTACAAAAATTCAGGTGTAGATATTGAAGCAGGATACAAGTCAGTAGAATTGATGAAAAAGCATGTACAGCAAACAATGAGACCGGAAGTATTGACAAACCTCGGCGGATTTTCTGGTGCCTTTTCCATGAGCAAGTTCAAAGATATGGAGAAACCAACTCTGGTATCCGGAACCGATGGTGTAGGAACCAAGTTAAAGCTGGCGTTCCTGTTGGACAAACATGATACCATTGGGATTGACTGTGTGGCAATGTGTGTCAATGATATTGCCTGTGCAGGTGGTGAACCATTATTTTTCTTGGATTATATTGCCTGTGGCAAGAATCATCCGGAAACGATTGCTACTATTGTAAGTGGTGTGGCAGAAGGATGCATCCAGTCAGATGCAGCGTTAATCGGTGGAGAGACAGCAGAAATGCCGGGATTTTATCCAGAAGACGAATACGATTTAGCTGGATTTGCAGTAGGTGTAGTAGATGAAAAAGATATTATTACAGGAAAAGATTTAAAGGCCAATGATGTTTTAATTGGTATGGCATCTTCCGGTGTTCATTCCAACGGATTTTCTCTGGTACGTAAGGTTTTTCGTATGGAGGCAGAAGCGTTGAACACTCATTATGATGAATTGGGAACAACTCTTGGAGAGGCATTGCTGGCTCCAACCAGAATTTATGTAAAAGCACTGCGTTCTGTAAAGGAAGCAGGTGTTCGTATAAAAGCATGCAGCCATATTACCGGCGGTGGATTCTATGAAAATATACCAAGAATGTTACCAGAAGGAAAACATGCAATTGTTGAAAAGAACAGTTATAAGATTCCTCCAATTTTTACCATGATGGCAAGAGAAGGTCAGATAGAAGAACAGATGATGTACAATACATACAATATGGGAATTGGTATGATTCTGGCAGTTGACCCTGCAGATGTGGATAAGACCATGGAAGCAATAAAGGCAGCAGGAGATACACCATATATAATGGGTAAAGTAGAAGACGGAGAAAAAGGAGTAACCTTATGCTAAAACTGGCAGTCTGCGTATCCGGCGGTGGTACGAATTTACAGGCGATTATGGATGCCATTGAGAATGGAACCATTACCAATGCCAAAATAGAATTGGTTATCAGCAATAATAAGAATGCATATGCTCTGGAACGTGCCAGACAGCATGGTATAGAGACAGAATGTATTTCTCCTAAGGATTTTGAAAATAGAGAAGTATTTAATCAGACATTTTTAGAAAAATTAAATGGCTATGAAGTAGATTTGATAGTACTGGCGGGATTCTTAGTGGTAATACCGGGAGAAATGATAAAACAATATGAGAATCGTATTATAAATATTCATCCGTCCCTGATACCTTCATTTTGCGGAACCGGATATTATGGACTGAAAGTTCATGAAGGTGCACTGGCAAGAGGTGTGAAGGTAACAGGAGCAACGGTTCACTTTGTAGATGAAGGAACAGATACGGGTCCTATTCTTCTACAGCAGCCGGTTATGATTGAGCAGGATGACACACCAGAAGTTCTGCAGCGACGTGTGATGGAGCAGGCAGAATGGAAAATTTTGCCGGAAGCCATTAATTTAATTGCAAACAGAAAAGTAGATGTTATAAATGGAAAAGCAGTCATCAAAAAATAGGAGGCGGCAATGAAAGTACTAATCGTAGGAGGCGGCGGCCGTGAACATGCCATCGCAGCCAGTGTGGCAAAAAGCCCCAAAGTAGATAAAATATACTGTGCACCGGGAAATGCCGGAATCGGACAGATTGCGGAATGTGTTTCCATTGGAGCTATGGAATTTGATAAATTAGTATCCTTTGCTAAGGAAAAAGAAATAGACCTTACCATTATTGGAATGGACGATCCTCTGGTAGGAGGCGTAGTAGATGCCTTTGAAGCAGAGGGATTAAAGGTATTTGGGCCAAGAGAAAACGCAGCAATTCTGGAAGGCAGCAAGGCATTCTCCAAAGACCTGATGAAAAAATATAATATTCCAACTGCAGGCTATGAGAATTTTGATGATTCCCAGAAAGCGCTGGAATATCTGGAAACAGCTAAAATGCCAATCGTATTAAAAGCAGATGGTCTTGCTCTTGGAAAAGGCGTATTAATCTGCGAGAATCTGGAAGAGGCAAAAGCTGGCGTAAAAGAAATTATGTTGGACAAGAAGTTTGGTACAGCCGGAAATCATATGGTAGTAGAAGAATTTATGACGGGACGTGAAGTGTCTGTACTTTCTTTTGTAGATGGAAAAACCATTAAGATAATGTCATCTGCTCAGGACCATAAACGTGCTCTGGACGGAGATCAGGGACTGAACACAGGAGGAATGGGGACTTTTTCTCCAAGTCCTTTCTATACTCAGGAAGTAGATGAATTCTGCAAGAAATATGTATATCAGGCAACGGTAGATGCCATGGCGGCAGAAGGACGTCCTTTTAAGGGAATTATTTTCTTTGGATTGATGCTGACAGAAGAAGGTCCAAAGGTATTGGAATACAATGCACGCTTTGGAGATCCAGAGGCACAGGTTGTATTACCAAGAATGAAAAACGATATGATTGAGGTAATGGAAGCATGTATAGATGGAACTCTGGATCAGATTGATCTGCAGTTTGAGGATAATGCGGCAGTTTGCGTCGTGCTTGCCTCTGACGGATATCCGTTAGCTTATGACAAGGGCCTTTCCATTGGTGGACTGGAGAACTTTGATGGAAAAGATGGTTATTATTGTTTCCATGCCGGCACTGCTTTAAAGGATGGAAAAATTGTAACCAATGGCGGGCGTGTTCTGGGAATTACAGCCAAAGGAGCCGACTTGAAAGAAGCCCGTGCCAATGCATATAAAGCTACGGAATGGGTAACATTTGATAACAAGTATATGCGTCATGATATCGGTAAGGCGATTGATGAAGCATAAGAGAATAAAAAACATATAATCATTCCGGCAACAGTCGGAATTAGACAGGCAAGTATCGTCCATTTGATACTGCCTGTTTCTTTTTTTATAGTCAAAAGTGTGGTGGAACACGGCCAGTGCATCAGGGAAAACAACATGGTACAGACAGCGGTTACCCAGGTCCAGCCATTTTGTATCAGAAGCTGCTTGATGGAGTGCAAATCATGAATGTCCTGAATACTGCCTTGGGAAAGGTATGCCATAAGAATAATGGGCAGTACAATTTCATTTGCCGGTAGTCCAAGAATAAAAGCGATGAGAATTACACCGTTTAGTCCAAGGAGGCGGGCGAATGGATCTAGAAAAGAGGCACAGTGATTTAGAAGGCTTACATCTGCAACCATTACGTTGGCCATAACAAACAGAATAAGTCCTGCAGGGGCAGCCACAGCAGCGGCTCTGCCCAAAACGAAAAGGGTGCGGTCTAAGATGGAACGCACAATGACCTTAGCAACCTGAGGCCGTCGGTAGGGAGGAAGTTCCAGCGTAAAGGAAGAAGGAAGCCCTTTTAGCAAAGTTCTGGAAAGCAGAGCAGAAACTCCAAATGTCATTAGAATTCCGAAAATAACAAGCAATGTCAGCAGGCAGGCAGAAAGCAGGCTGGAAGTTGGTCCATCGGAAGTTCCCACAAAAAAGATGGTAATTAAGGTAATCAATGTTGGAAACCTTCCATTGCAGGGGACAAAACTGTTAGTAAGTATAGCAATAAGACGTTCTCTTGGAGAATCAATGATACGGCATCCTGTGACACCTACAGCATTACATCCAAACCCCATGCACATGGGGTGGGTAAACTTGTAATTTAGAAATGCTTTAGAATAATAGTAACATCATCTTCATAGACAATGATTTTTTCGATTAGATTTGTAAGGCAGGCTCTTCTTTCAGCAAGATCACCACATTGTAATAAAGAAAGAAGTTTTTCTCTGGATGTCATTAAGTTTTTGGTGGTGTCTGGCTCTTTAAAGTTTTCTTCAGAGATTAATAGATTTTTTTCCTGGGTAAGTGCGTTCAGTTTTTTAGAAATGACTTGCAGAGGTGTAGTTTCGATCTGGTATAAATCAATCAATTTTTCGATTTGCTTATCAATCTCCTTTATCCGGAGACTGTAATCTGGTTTTTCTAATTTTCTAAGTTCAGGACGTTCCACGTTATCAAAATTAAGGCTGGTAATATATTTGATAACCAGATCATCCAAAACAGGGATTTTCCATTTCTTATTTTTACAATTAGGGTCAATAATATACTTTTTATCACCTTTTGTCCGGCTGTAGCAGGAGTAATTGCCATGCTCCCCATGAAAACGTGCCCCACAGTTTCCGCAATAAACAAGACTTGCAAGCAGTGTCTTTGCTTTATAAGGGGAGCGTTTAAAACTATCCATATGTTTACGGGAGAATTTAAACATCTCCTGTACCGTAGAAAATAATTCCAGGGATATAATGGGAGTATGGTTTCCCTCATATGTATTCCCCTTGAACTTTACTTTTCCAATATATACTTCATTTTTCAGTACATTTCGTACAAGAGTCTCGCTTTGCCAGGCACCGTATTTTGTAGTGAAATGCTTCTGCATATACTGCCAGCAGTCATAGAGGGAATAGCCCTTTGAAAAACGTTCATATAGTTTTTTTACCTGCATGGCTTCATATTCATTTACGATAAGCTGTCCGTCCACATAATCATATCCTGTGGGAGCATATGCCCCTCCGTGGAAACAGCCGCTTTTGGCTCTGCCAATGCGCCCCATTGTAAAACGCTCCGTAATCTGATCTTTTTCCAGCTGGGCAAATACAGAAAGAATACCAATCATGGCTCTTCCAAAGGGGGTAGAGGTATCAAAGTTTTCATTTACCGATATAAAGTCCACATTATATGCAAGAAACTTGTCTTCAATAAGCATAAGGGTGTCCTTCTGGCTTCTGGAAAGTCTATCCAGCTTATATACCACAACGGTATCAATCATGTTATCTTCAATATCCCTTAACATCTGCTGTAAAGAGGGACGGTTTATGTTACCCCCAGAATATCCTCCGTCTGTATAGTATTTTACTACGGAGATATCTTTTGCCCTGCAGTAAGATTTTAAACGGTCAAGTTGTTCTTCAATACTATAATTTTCTAATTGGTTCTCAGTTGATACTCTAACGTAACAGGCACCTCTAAGCATTTTATTCTCCTATAAATAAGAAACTATGCTTTATCATATGCCTTATCACATAAAATATTTTTATTTTTTCAGATAGTTATTTATATAGTTCTAAAACCCCCAGTGAGGGTTCAAAATATATAACATAGTTATCAACCGTAGTATGCTGACCGTATTTAGACTTATATGTTTCAATCACTTCCATTAAGAAACTTTCAGTAACATTTAGGTAATCCGCCATTTCATAGCTGTTACGACAACCCTTTTTATAGGCCTCAATAATACCATTTAAGCCCACCAGCTTATCATAAGCCATAAGGCGTGCCCTGTATTCCTGTTTACGGTTTTCGGATAAACTTTGATCCAGGATATTTCCCGTGGAAGTATAATAGTGGCCAAGTTCTTCAGAAAGAATACAGGCTTTTTCAGCAGAGGTTTCTAAAGTATCTGCTAAAGCAATGTTCTTATCAACATATAGTCCTTTTAATTTGCTCGAGAAGGAAAATTTTTCATCTACATGAATTCCTTCATCATCAGCTTCAGTAAGTAATTCTTCGTAATTCATCTCATCACCCCAAATAATATAATACAAAATATGTGTACAAATATGGGTCTACACTTTCCTTCTGGCTTTTATAAATTCAATATAAGCAGCCACATCGTTTAATTCTGCATCTGTTAACTCGCCTGTATCTAAATGAGCAGCAATTGTTTGTGGTGCCTGCGGGTCAGAATCGTCAAAGAAGTGTGATGTTGTTGTTCCCAGGGCATTTGCAAAGGCAATTATTTTACTTTGAGGTAAGTCAACCTTTCCGGCTTCCACCTTTGCTACTGCCGTTTTATCTTTATATCCAACCAATTCGGCAAGTGTTGTTTGTGACATATTTCGTTCCTCTCTTAATTTTTTTATTTTTAATCCTATTTTTTCCTGAATTTTCATATCATACACCGCCCTTCTACATAGAGAATCATACCATAAAAAAGAATGTTATTCAACATTTTTTGGCAAAAAGGTTGACAGTTATTCAACCTAGGTGTAATATAAATGAAAAGTTGAATCAGAATCAACAAAGGAGGGGGAAAATTGAAAAATAACAATAGAAGTAGAATGAAATTCAACAAAAGAGGGGGAAACAGGTACAACCAGTATTACATATAATCTAGCGGAGGTGATTTTATGGTAACAATCACAACTGCCAAAGGCAAAGATTATAGTGAATTAAAGGAAATTAAAAAGATTAAAGTTCCAAGGACAGAAAATACAGAACGGTTTTATAGGATACTTGAAGCTTATGTTCCACAAGAAACTGCCATAAAGTAGGCAGTTGAAAGAGGACAAGCATTCTATTATAAGGAGGAATTGTGAAACAAGAAAATAATAATGACCTGCAGGTGAAGTATGCAGTTGGTTAGTCAGAGCGCAGCAGATTTCTTAAAAGAAATAATGGGAAAAAGAAATTTGCCAAATATAAATGGGGAAATATATGCAAAAAGAATAAGAAAGGATAGTGAAAAGAATGAGCAGATTGATTGATGCGGATAAGATTGATTTTAGGGAAATATTTAAAGGTGAAAGTAATTTTGCAAAAAGTACAAGGGAAGCCGGAAAACAGTTGATTGATAAACAGCCCACTGCCCTTGAATGGGACAAGGTTTTCAAAAAGATTATAGTGTTTCTAGAGTGTAAAGGGATACGTGGAGTCGAAAGCGATATATGGGAAATTCTGAAAGAGAATAGATAGTCAGCCAAAGTATAGGAGGAAAAAATGAAAAAAAGCATATTAGAACAATACAGTGATTCTAAGGCAAGGGTAAAATACCTGACACAGTCTGTGGATAAACTGGAACAGAGAATAGAACTTATGAAAAAGGAAGGTCAAGAGGTAACAGATGTTGTTACCTGCGGTAAAAAGGGAAAGAGAACTCTGGGGATTGTAAAAATTACTGGAGTTCCACTGCCGGAATACGAAAGATTATTCAGAATATTGGAAAGCAGGAAAGCATGTTTGCAGAAAGAGGAGCAGGATTTGCTGGAACTTACCGGTAGGGTAGAAGAATACATAGCTGGAATAGAAAATGTGGAAATTAGAAATATTTTAAGTTTGTATTATGTAGATGATTTGAACTGGATACAAGTTTCACATCGGATGAATGGACTTTATCAGAAGAGAAAAGCCTATACTGACAGCAGCTGCCGATGCAAGCATGATAGATTTATAGAAAAAGTTTTAAAAGCGACGGTTACGACGGAGAGGCAATGCTAGAATTTAAAATGACAAGAGTCCGTAATCCCAAAACGGCATTTGTTCAACCTTAAATAAAATTTGAAAGGAGGTGTTTCAATGATGTTACAGGACACTATAACCGGAATATCCCAAAGGCTGAATGAACTATTTGGAGATGAATATGAGATATATACCGGAAAGGTAGAGCCGGACATAAATCGCCCTTATTTTCTAATTAACATGTTAAAGGTTACACAGGAGCAGAAATTAGGAAATTGCTATTATCGAAAACAGCCCTTTTGTCTGCAATATTTTCCAAAAGAAAATAATAATTCTATAGAGATAGTAAGGGTCTCAGAAAGACTGCTGGATGGTCTGCAGTACATCAAAGTATCAGAAGACCTTGTACGTGGTACTGATATGAGTGCAGAAGAGCAAGAGGGTGTTTTAAAATTCTATGTCAATTACAACATGTTTTTGTGTAAACCGGAAGCAGAAGCAGAATCCATGGAACAGGTACAGGTAGGGACAAAAATGAAGGGAGGTGATTAAATGGCAGCAGTTAAAAAAAGGGGTAATACCCAAACAAAGTTTACCAAAGAACAGCTTTTAAACTCAAAGCAGTATGCAGAAAAAAGAGATGTGTTAGCAGCAGTACTTGCAGATGAAAAAGCGTATTCTTTAGAAGATGCAGATAAGTTAATTGAAAAATTTATGAAAGGAAAGGTGAAATAATATGGCATTAGGTGGAGGAACATTTACAGCACAGAACAAAGTGCTGCCAGGGACATATATTAATTTTGTCCAGACAGCAACAGCCTCTTCTGAGGTTTCAGAAAGGGGTATTGTAGCAATACCAATGAATTTTGATTATGCAAAAGATGGAGGAGTATTTTCCGTAACAAAGAAAGAATTTTATAGTGATTCGAATATTTTGTTCGGTTATCCGGCAGAACATGAAAAAATGAGAGAGGTAAGAGAACTGTACAGACATGCAGTAATGGTATATTTTTATCGTCTGAATGGCGGTACAAAAGCATCCTGTAAGTTTGGAACAGCAAAGAACAGCGGTATCCGCGGAAATGATTTAAAGCTGGCAATATCTTTAAATGTGGACGAGCAGGGAAGATATGATGTGGTTACATATTTTGCAGGGATGAAGATTGATAGTCAGACTGTAGCAGAGGGATCTGAATTAAAAGACAATGCTTTTATCATCTTTAACAAAAACGAAGTATTAGAAGAGGCGGCAGGAATTGATTTCGCGGGAGGAACCAACGGCGAGGTAACAGGAATGCAGCATCAGGAAGCGTTAAATGCACTGGAAAGCTATTCTTTTAATATATTAGGATGTATTTCTGCAGATGATACAGTGAAACGTGTTTATGCTTCTTATGCAGCCCGTATGAGAGATTTAATGGGTGTGAAATTTCAGGTAGTAATACCGGACTATGCCGGAGACTATGAAGGGATTATCAATCTTAAGAGTGTGATTTCAGATGAAAAGGCAGATGGAACAGAGCTGGTATATTGGACAGCGGGAGCACTTGCGGGATGTGAAATCAATAAGTCTCTTACAAACAGTAAATATGACGGAGAATATCAGGTGAACACAGGTCTGAAACAGTCAGAACTGGAAAAAGCCATCAGTGAGGGTGAATTTGTATTTCATCAGGTAGGAAATGAAGCGAGAGTGCTGGAGGATATTAACAGTCTGGTATCTGTCACAGAAGAAAAGGGAGTGGATTTCCATATGAATCAGGTTATTCGCGTTCTGGATCAGATTGGAAACGATATTGCAGTATTGTTCAATGAAAAATATCTTGGAAAGATTAGAAATGACCAAGACGGACGTACATCATTGTGGTCTGCAATTACAGATTATTATGGAGAACTGTCTACAATTGGTGCTATTGAAAATTTTGATGCTACAAAGGATGTAACTGTCACAAGCGGAGATAAAAAATCAGTAATTGTTACAGCGAATGTACAGCCATCATACGCAATGGAAAAACTTTATATGACGGTATACGTGAATTAGGAAGGAGAGAGGTAAATGAGTGAAGCTACAATGAACGCAAAAGACGCGGTAAGCGCAAGACTTGCAAAATGTTATGTTACGATAAATGGGGAACGGTATTTGCTGATGCAGGCTAAAAATCTGGAGGCAAAATTTGAAAAAAATAAAAATACTGTTTCCATTTTAGGAAGAACCGGTGAAGGAAATAAATCTACAGGCTGGTCCGGAACAGGAACCATGACGATTTATAAAAATACATCTATCTTTGATGAGATGATGGAACGTTTTAAAGAAACCGGAGAGGATGTGTACTTTGATACTCAGGTTGTTAATGAAGACCCAACATCTGCGGCTGGAAAGGCAACTACTATTCTAAAGGATTGTAATATTGATGGTGGTCAACTGGCTGGATTCGATGCAGAAGGAGATTGGTTAGAGCAGGATGTGGATTTTACATTTGAGGATTTCCAGCTTCCAGGTAAATTTAAAGAACTGAAAGGCATGCGATAGGAGGATAAGAGTATGGCATTAAGTGCATTTTTAAAAGAAAATAGAAAAGAAAAAGGAACGGTAAAATATGCAGTATCAAAGGATTTTGTAGATGAAAACGGAAAGGTAATTGAGTGGGAAATCCGGGCTTTAAAATCCAGAGAAGCAGATGCTATTCGTAACGCGTGTACAGAAATTAATGCGAAGGGGAAGAAGGTAACGGTAGATCAGTCTAAATTCAATCGCTTAACTGCTGCAAAATGTACTGTTTTCCCTAATCTGAATGATCAGGAGCTTCAGGACAGCTATGGGGTTATGTGTGCAGAAGATTTAGTTGCAGAGCTTCTTGATAACGATGGAGAGTACCAGAATTATATCAAAAAGGTAATGGAAGTTTCCGGATATATGGAGTCAGATGAAGAGCTGATTGAAACAGCAAAAAACTAATTGACGGAGGCGATGGTGAGGCAGTATATGCACATTATTGCCTCCAGAAACTTCATATTTTGCCAAGTGCCTTTCTAAGTCTTCCAAGGGAAGAAAGGGCCTTTATCATAGCCTCCATTCGTTTGCGGGCAGAAAAAGAGAGCAAGGAGGCAGCAAGAGCAAAGAAAAGAAGGTAACATCATAAAAAGAGAGTTTTTTAAAGACTCTCTTTTTATATACAAAAAATATAAGAAAGGAGTGATGTTATGTCCGGAATAGGAGATGAAATTCAAGTAGACAAGGGCGTGTCGGTGGCATTTCGCAATATCACAGCCAGCATAGATGTGTGTGCCGGGGCAATGTACCAGTTTAAAAGTGCAGCAAATACGGCTTTTGATACGGCTGCTTTTGCTGCTGCCAGAGTATCACTAAGTTATGTTAATAGTGAGTTTACACAGATGTCAGGATTGGCAGCAAGTGCAGCGAATGCTCAGGAAGAGATAGGAAATGCTGCAAAACACGCAGCAAGTGGAATTAGCTCTGGCGAAGCAAAGCAAGAAGGCCTTAATAGTGCAATTGCAGCAGGAGCAGGGTTAGCTGAAAAATTTTCTGGAATGATTAAATCAGTGGTTCAAAAGTTTGTTTCCCTGGAATCAATTGGAGAAGTGCTTAATGTCTCGGATGTGCTTGCAAATAATCAGACACGATTAAATGGAATTACTGGTGATCTTCAACAGACAAAGCAACTGCAAGAGCAGATATTTTCGTCAGCAGAAGCATCCAGAGGATCTTATCTCGAAATGTCTGCAGCAGTAGCAGAATTGGGTACAGTAGCAGGAAGTGCGTTTTCAGACGATTATGAAATGGTGGATTTTGCGGAACAGGTGAACAAGCAGATGAAAATTTCAGGAGCAACAACGGAGGAAACCAATGCAGCCATGTCCCTGCTAACACAGTCTATGGGAGAGGGGGGCTTAAGCGGAGAACAGTTTATGTCTATAATGGGGAATGGTCCCACAATCGTTTCCAGCATAGCAGATTACATGGGAGTATCTACCGATAAGGTAAAGGAACTGGCCGCAGAAGGGGCAGTTACATCAGATGTTATAAAAAATGCTGTTTTGGGAGCCTCCGCCAGTACAGACGCTGCTTTTGCTAATGTACCAACAACATGGGGAGAGGTATGGACTTCGTTTAAAAACAATGCAATCATTGCGTTTCAACCAGTGCTTGAGGGAATAAATGAGATTGTAAATTCAGAAAGATTTCAAGGGTTTGTAGGCAGTGCAACAGAAGCTATGGCAGTAGTAGGAGAGGTGGCCGGAGGAGTATTTGATGTTTTGGCAGGAGCAGCAGCCCTTGTTTATGATAATTGGGATATAATTGCCCCGATACTATATGGAGTTGCAGCAGCAGTGTTATTTATGATTGGGGTTATGGGAATATATAATCTGGTTATGGGTATTTCAAATGTAATAAAGACAATAGCAGCAATTCGGGCAGCAGCACATGGGATAGCAACAGCAGGTGAAGCAGTAGCCACCGCGGGAATGACCACGGCTCAGATGTCCTTTAACGCGGCCCTGCTGGCTTGTCCTTTGACGTGGATTTTACTTATTATCATAGCTGTTATTTTAGTTATTATAATTTTTGCAATAGCATTGGTAAGTTTGTGCAATCAATTTTTAAATACAGGAAATGTGGCAACAACCGTATTTGGAAAAATATGCGGAGCAATAGCCGTAGTAATGGCGGCCTTCATAAACTTAAAAATGTTGGGTGAAAATATATTCTTTGGATTATGGGAGGTAATTAAGGCTGTGGCATTAAACATTGCAATTGCTTTCCAGAATTCACTTGCTGA
>CAZUKR010000061.1:0-16664 GCA_964620885.1 uncultured Eubacterium sp. | reverse complement strand
TTAAGGAATCGTCCTTACAACCCCGAGTTGAAGTGGCGAAGACACTATGTACTGGAACGAATTGAAAGAGTTATGGAAGTACGGTATAATAAATTATCTGATTTGTGCAATTATTGAAAGGCAGAAAGTGAATAAGCAGATTTTGAACGTCAGCTACAAAGCATCCGTGAAATTCGCCTTTCCGAGCGGAAATTTTATCAGAAAATTACTGACTTGTATGCGACAGCTTTTGATTATGATAAAGATGCAAAAACCACCAGACGCTTCTTTCAGACCGTGATGCAATTAGATATGACTGGGGTACTTATGAAGCTCGTCTGAATGATAGTGATGGAAATGGGATTGTGATAGTTGAGTTTGTTTGATAACCTTGACTTATTTACTGAAATACAGAATTTTCTAAGGATTTTGACTTTGACTTGTTCATGCAGATACAGTGGATTTGGTGGACATATTACCCGCAACCATGTGGACTTAGGCTAATCAATCCCCTTGCGGAAAAAATCATCATTTTAATGGAGTAAAAAATTTGATTGCACATTTTACACAGAGAATCAGATTAGAGAAAAGAATTATGGACCAGATATTTCCAAACAATTACATAGAACTAAAAAGCAAACAGTATGATGAGAGAGATGTTCTAAAGGAAATATATAGGTGAAGCAAGGAAAGGAATAATAATAAATGAGCCAATTTAGTACATGTTACCATTTAATTACATCAAATCAGCAGGATGCAGTAAATTTATTAAAAAGCGCAAATTTACACGGTTATGTTTTTCCGGAAAAAGATGGTGTTGTTACCTTTGTGATTCAACAAGAGCAAATGTCTGAGTTCAATTGCTGTGAACAGCTGCTCATGCATAATACAAAACCATTGGTTTTCTATATAAATTCCGAAGACTATGGATGGTCCTATGAAATCTATGATAAGAATGAATGTATTGTCAACTATTCAAGCAGTTTTAATGAGGAAGGAGTAATGGAAGGATTTGACTTTGATCATCCGGAATTATTTGTGCCTCGTGAAGATGTAAATCACTATATTTATGACGGCTCTTTTCAAATGGAACGGGTAAAGGAACTTTTAAAAGATAGCATGGAACTTGAGAAGAAAATAGCAATTATTCAGAAATCAAAAGTTATTCTGGATTCACAAAATGGATTGTCGAAAGAAGTAACCCTCAGTTTAAAAGAGGAGGCTTTAGATGCAAATGAATTTGTGGAAGCATTTGGCATTTTCTTTTATGAATGGGTTTCTTATCATTACCTAGAAATGGATTTAGGAAAAGATTATATTTTTGACTATGGCAAATTAGGAAAATTTCCATTGCTTGTAGTATAGGCACAGCAATCAAGTAAATTTAGGCAGAAGTTGGAGCAGGAGGAATTATATATGTATGAATTAAGTAAATTGAATTACAATAAAATAAATTCTATGATTGATAGAAAAGTAAGTAGCAATGCTTTTTTATCTGTTATTGATGGTTATAGCCCGGGAGCAGTTTTTGTTGACGATTTAGAGAATCCCATTACTGCGTTAATTTGGTCAAAGGGTGTTTCTGGATTTGGTGTTGCTGGTAAGAGGCTCTCAGAATATTTTACTATGAATTTTCAGACATTTTTGAGTGATTACCTTGTACCTTTTTTAAAGGAGCAGGGCCACACACGATTTGAGGTTAATTGTATAAATGAAGCATTGAATCACCCTTTTTTTGAATTGATTTCTGAAGAAAATCCGGATAAATGGGATCAAAATCTTTATGCTTATGATAATTTGAATCAAGAGCATCGTAATGGCCAACACGAAAAAGAAGCATGTATCGTGAATAGAGAATTACTGGAATCCCCAGTAAATACGGATCTTATTAAAGAAACGATAACTCAATATTGGGATTCTTTAGATGAATTTTATCTTCATGGAATAGGTTATTGTTGTCTGGAGGATAACACAGCAGTTTCATTGGGTTATACTAGTTTTATTTCTGATAGTTTTTATGAAATTGGAATAGAAACGTTGGAATGTTATCGAAAAAAGGGTTACGCTTATATCGCTTCCCGTACTGTTCTTGATGAAGTACTTTCAAGAGGAAAGGAGCCGTTTTGGGAATGCTCTGCTGATAATATTGCTTCTGCTAAAACAGCAGAAAAACATGGTTTTAGAAAAAAACTAGTTTATACATGTTTTGGATTTAATATATAATTATGGTTAGGAGATGAAAGTTTAATTTAGGTATTGCAAAGAAACATTTTGAGATAGAAGCAGGAGGAAAATTTGAATTTGGTAATGGTAGGATATTTCATTTAAAGTAGTACGCTGAGGTTTTGAGTTGGTAGATTTTACCTTTACTATTTTAGACATCGAAAAATGAGTGTTGCCATGTTATAATCAACATAACTATTTTATAGAAAATGAGGAGTGATTTCATGCAAAATACTATTAGTGATATGGCGATATATATAAAAAACATAATTCCGCCCAATATACCAGAAACATATACTCTCAAAGCTATGTTTGAACATGTATCGGGAGAGGAAAATATAAGAAACGGCATTCTTGCTTTCAGGGATCTTCTCTATTTGGTCTGTGACCGTTTAATTGCTGACGGTAGTTTATATGAAAAACCTGTTAAAAATACGCAGAATAATGTATCTCACCCAAGCTTGCCAGTAAGCTATCCATTCCTGAACAACGTTAAAAGCATATTGTTTAATATAGGGTATCATGGAGAACTCATCGAAAATAATGGATCAATATTGCTTGACGACTTGAAATTACTCACTACCGTTATAGGTGCGGATGGTGGGCAGATGAAAGCGAAAATCTCTGCGCCTAAACTAATGGAAGCTTTGAAATTTCTGACTTGCTGTGGTATTTATTTTGATGGTATCGACTTAGACGCGCGAACATTAGATATATCAAAAGCTGCATCACTTAAAATTTCATATCCAGATAATCCTGTTATGCTGATAGGTTTGAAGGTTATGGCGATTGCCCAAAGAGATTTATACACAAAGGGTAATCATGATATTTTCTTGCGGTGTGATTATAGGGTTTTAAAAGATGAAGATACACAAGTAATCTCTATCTTGAAAGATTTTGTTGCTCCGTTGCCTGCCACGGTACAAGATTTCGCGCTGAAACTACATCAGCGTTATCTAGACGCGGGATTGACATGTATAGTGGATGTATTCTATCTTGGTATTCGATTTATCTATTCACATAAAAATAAAGAAGTATGGACATTTTCGGCAGCCCATGAATCCGGTTACCGCATCCTCATTAAGGCTCAAAATACTCATAAATATTCAGATGTTATTGAAACGTTTCCATTGCATTTACAGGAAAAAATTTCTCGGGGTTATGGATGCAATAAGAAATTATTCGGAGAACCCTGCCAAAAAGGTTGTCACGGGTTTAGCTTTCCTTTAGATGATTCAATCATTGATATAAGCCAGAATATTGAAGTATGGCTTGATAAAGAGGTGTCATGTTTACAAAGAAAATAGCATTTAAGAAATAGAAGTATTTGATAGCATTCTTCAATTGTTGCATTCCCTCCTAGGCAAAGATTGAAATAGTGTTTGATATGTGGGATGGACATATCACTCGCACGCAAAAAAGAAGCAGCCATTTTGACAACATAATTATATCAAAATGAGCTGATTGTTACTATATAAATGGAGCGATAAAGGGGTAAGATGTGACCCGCAAACATGCATAAATACTGACTATGTAGAGTTTTGCTCATGGCTATCATTATAAAAATATGGAGGTGTTTTATGTTTAATGAAATTTGTATATATGAAGCGAAATTAACTAAGCTAGATGAAATAGAAGAATTAATGAAAGAAGTCGCAGAGTTTTATTTGGAACAAGATGGTGTAATTGATGTTCATTATATAAAGCGGACTCATACACAAAAAGATTTTAATGCAGTTAAAGAGGGCGTGTTGCCAATTCGTTTAACTAAAAATGTTGGAATCGTTGTCTAACTACAATGCCAAAAATAATACTAGGAGAAAATATTGTGTAATTCTTTATATTGATTAAAAAAATTCTGATAAAATTGCAACTATATAATGATGGCGGATATTTAAAAGAGCCAAAACAAACTGGAGAATCAGATTAATATGAATTCAGATAACTGGAAGGATATGAGAATCAGAGATATCTATAAATCCGTTATATGAAGCGCAGAATATAATGGAATGCTAATAAAAAATGAATGCGATACAGCATGGCTGAAAAAAAGATTAGTGAGAAAGACCTTTACAGACTGAGAAACAAAGAAGATTAAAACTATAACTAATTCTATTCAAGATGTTAATTTGAAGAAATTTATTTTAGAGGGTATTCTTGGTTATCTAAATTAAAGTTTCTTCTACATACTTCATAGCGTCTGATACATCACATTCCAGCAACACGCATAATAGGTTAATAGTATTTTGTAGTAACGCTTTTTCCCTGCTTCGTGGCATAGTAGGTAGAGCGGGAAAACCCGATTTTCTCTATATACTTGGATATTGAACATGTACGAAAAATCGTACATGTTTTTTTATTCCTCATCTTCGACATATTCAATTACATCCGATACAGAGCAGTTTAATAACTTGCAAAGCTGATTAATGGTATTCGTACTAATACTGTTTCCTTGTTGAATAGAGTAATAGGTTGCTTTTGAAAAACCCTTTTTAAATAAAGCGTATGAGGTGATTTCTTTTTGTTTCATAGTATTAAAAAGCGGCTGATAGATTATCATATGAATCCCTCCTTGATAAATCATTATAAATTTATACGGAAACTCGAGTATATAAAAAATATTTTTATTCAGGAGGAAAAGCATGAAAGAAGCAACAAAAAATGAAGATCTGTATAATGCTATTTTTAAAAGCGGGAAAAGTGAAGATTATAAAAGAATGTATTATTTTCTTTTTCAAAGGGTTTTAAAAGCGTTAGAAGTGCTAAATGAAAAAGACTTACACTCTATTGAATGTGCAATTGAACTTTTAGAAAATGCGCAGTGTAAGACAGAAGAAATATTTATAAGCAAGAAGCAGGAAAAACAGGAAAACAAAATATATTCAGATATGTTGGAACGTCTTAATCTGCAATCAATAGGATGCTATATCAAAGATGGAAGTGACTTATTGAAAACAGAAAAAAGTGCAATAGATAAATTAAAAATGGAACTACATGGATACTTAGATGAAAAGACCATTGATAGGTTGCTTCCTATCATATGGGAATATACCGATAAGCAAAAGGAGATTCAATTTTCAGTAGGTATGAAAGCGGGGGCAAGATTGGAATTATTGTTGATAAATGATTTTGAAAGAAACTTGCAGACATATTGTGTTTGACTCTAATAATGCAGAAGATGTAATATGAATAGGATAATCATCCTAACCTTACAAAATTGTAAGAAATACGAACAAAATGTAAGCCCAAATTATGGCGGGACATTTTCTATTTCTGTATACTGTCCTTAGATAAAGATAATAAATAAAAGCCAAAAGGAGGACATTATGGCAATATTAGAGGTAAATAATGTAAAGAAAGTATATACCACAAGATTTGGTGGAAATCAGGTGCAGGCCCTATCGGATGTCACATTTTCCGTGGAAGAAGGAGAATATGTGGCAATCATGGGAGAATCTGGCTCCGGAAAGACGACACTTTTAAATATTCTGGCAGCACTGGATAAAACAACAGAAGGACAGGTGCTGTTAGGGAACCGGAATCTGTCACAAATCAAGGAAAAGGAATTATCAGCCTTTCGAAGAGAGAATCTGGGATTTGTATTTCAGGATTTTAATCTGCTGGATACCTTCAGTATACAAGACAATATTTTTCTCCCATTAGTGCTTGCTGGTAAACGTTTTGAAGAGATGAATGAACGTTTAATGCCAATTGCAGAGAAGCTGGGCATTAAGGAAATTCTTGCAAAATACCCTTATGAAGTATCTGGTGGACAGAAACAGCGTGCAGCTGTAGCCAGAGCGCTGATTACAGGTCCGAAGCTCATTCTGGCAGATGAACCTACAGGAGCATTGGATTCCAAAGCGGCAGAAGGACTTCTTGAAATGTTTAAGAATATCAACCAGAGCGGTCAGACCATATTGATGGTAACCCATTCTATTAAGGCTGCAAGCTGTGCCAAACGTGTGCTGTTTATTAAGGATGGTCAGGTGTTTCATCAGTTGTATAAAGGCTCTGGCACGGATGAAGAAATGTACCAGAAGATATCCGATACTCTTACAGTAATTACGACAGGCGGTGGTAGAAATGAGTAAATTATTTTATGCCAAACTTGCTGCTGGAAATCTGAAAAAGAATAAAAGCCTGTACCTGCCCTATATTATTACTGCAGTGGGCATGAGTGCTGTGTACTATATTATGCAGGCAATTACTTGGGATAAAGGTATTGAGCAGATGCTGGGTGCAGAACAACTTCGCATTGTTTTAGGACTGGGAACAGGGGTTATTGCTATTTTTGCCTGTATTTTTCTCTTCTACACCAATAGTTTTCTTATGAAGCGGCGTAAGAAGGAGTTCGGACTTTTTAACATACTGGGAATGGAAAAGCGCCATGTTGGTAAAATGATGTTCTGGGAAACCTTAATGATTGGTTTTGTCTGTATTGTTGGTGGTCTTGCAGTAGGAATTGTTCTAAACAAAGCGATTGTATTGCTTCTGCTGCGTATTATTCATTTTGAAGTCCCCTTTGGATTTTCTATATATGTAAAAGGACTACAGACAACAGCATTGCTGTTTCTTGCTATCTATATTGCAACATTACTGTATAATCTGCATCAGGTAAAAAAAGCAAAACCAATTGAATTACTGAAAAGCGGCAGTCAGGGTGAAGCGGAGCCAAAGACCCGATGGGTTTTGACAATAGTTGGAGTGATTGCGCTGGCAGCGGGATACTATATCGCCATTACCACAAAAGATCCGCTGGGAACCATTTTCCTGTTTTTTGTAGCGGTTATCTTGGTTATGATAGGAACATATTGTCTGTTTACAGCAGGGAGCATTGCTGTACTGAAAATGCTTCGAAATAATAAAAAATATTATTACCAGACGTCTCACTTTACATCCGTATCCGGTATGATTTACCGAATGAAGCAGAATGCAGTAGGGCTTGCCAATATCTGTATTTTGAGTACGGCAGTGCTGGTAATGGTCTCGGGCACCGTGTCTTTGTATGCCGGTATGAAGGGCGTTATGCAGGAGAGATACCCAAGAGACATCAGCGTGGATGCAAGAGAGGTATCTGCGGAAAATAAAGAAAGTCTGCTAGAACTGGTTCAACAGTCTGCCAAAGAGAGTGGAACAAAAGTTGAAAATCTCGTATCCTATGAAGAGCTTTCCGTAACAACGAGAAAGAACGGAGAAACGTTTTCTATGAGCGCATCGGACAGTCAGGCAAAGGGAACAATAAGTCAGATGAGCTTTATGACCCTTGAAGAATATGAAAAGATGAGTGGGAATAAGGAACAGTTAGAGGAAAATGAGGTTCTGGTATATGTATTTAGAGGAGAGGGAGGGGATACTGCATATGATATTCAGGGAACGGCCTTTCATATAAAGAAATATATGACCAACTATCCGAAAGAACAGCTTGGAACAGCGGCCGTTGTAATAGCAGACAGTTATTATGTTATTGTAAAAGATGAAACAGTATTAAATCAGATATACGAAACTCAAAAGGAAGTGTATGGAGAACATGCCAGCCAGAAGCATTATGAGGTACTGTTTGACATAGAAGGAGGGGAGGAGAAAGAGGAGCGCTATACACAGGTACTGAACGGAAAGATACAGGAATACAGAGAAAGTGTATTAAGAGATGGCAGTGCAGCCTGGATCAATGATTCAGAATCCCGGGTGGAGGGCCAGGGAATGTTATATATACTCTATGGTGGATTTTTGTTCTTGGGAATTTTCCTTGGATTTGTATTCCTCATGGCAACGGTATTAATTATTTACTATAAACAGATTTCAGAAGGTTATGAGGATAAAGAGCGTTATGAGATTATGCGGAAGGTAGGAATGAGTCATAAAGAGGTGAAGGCTTCCATTCGAAGTCAGATAATAAAAGTATTCTTTCTGCCGTTGCTAACAGCATGTATCCATTTGTCAGCCGCATTCCCATTGATAAGTCGTCTTTTGATGCTGTTTGGTATGACGAATACAGGATTGTTTGTTGTATGTACATTAGCTACGGTTTTAGTATTTACAGTTAGTTATGGGGTGGTTTATTTGATGACTGCCAGAACTTATTATAAGATAGTGGAATAAAAAAGGGGTTTCGGGAAATTTAATTTTCTTTTTATGTATATACTAGATATGGGAATCACATAGAACGTGATTCCCATATCTAGTATCGTAAGGAGTCATTGGCTTAATTTCCCGACAACCCATTTTTTATGCCTCAACAGGGCTTATGCGTCCCTCTTGGCTTTATATTTTTTAACTAAATTTTCAATTCTTTCATAAGGATTCAGTAAGTCACTAATGGAGGTATCGTGATTTAAAGTATCAATAATGTAAGCGATGTATTTACTCATATCACAGTTAATGTAATAAGGCTTACTTAGCAATTCAGGTGTCTGATAAGCTAAGTTTGTTGTTACAACTTTATAAATAATACCAGATTCCACTGCCTTGTCGAACTTTTCCAATCCATTGGTAAATAATCCGAAGGTAGAAATCACGAAAATACGGTTTGCTTTCCGTTTCTTTAATTCTGTAGCAACATCAATCATACTGTCACCGGAGGAAATCATATCGTCAATGATTAAAACATCTTTTCCCTCTACAAAAGATCCGAGGAATTCATGTGCTACAATTGGATTACGTCCATCTACAACCTGGCTGTAATCACGGCGCTTGTAGAACATACCCATATCAAGACCAAGTACATTTGCAAGGTATACAGCGCGGTTAGTTCCGCCTTCATCCGGGCTGATTACCATCATATGTTCATTGTCAATCTGTAAATCTTTTATTTCATGGCAGATACTTTTGATAAACTGATAAGCTGGCTGTACGGTTTCAAATCCCTTTAATGGAATCGCATTCTGTACACGTGGATCATGGGCATCAAAAGTAATGATGTTGTCTACTCCCATATTAGTCAGCTCCTGCAATGCAATAGCGCAGTCTAAAGATTCTCTTCCTGTGCGTTTGTGCTGACGGCTTTCGTATAGGAAAGGCATAATTACTGTGATTCTTCTGGCTTTACCACCTACAGCGGCAATAATACGTTTGATATCCTGATAATGATCGTCAGGAGACATATGGTTCTGATGACCGGAAACAGTATAAGTAAGACTGTAGTTGGTTACATCTACCATAATGAACAAATCGTATCCACGGACAGAAGCTTTGATGGACCCTTTTGCTTCTCCACTTCCGAAACGAGGAACGGATGTCTCTAACAGATAAGAATCTCTCTGATAACCGCGGAACGCAATATCATTTTCATGTTTAAGTTCACGTTCTTTACGGAACTTTATCAGATACTTGTCCACTTTGTCTCCCATTTCCTTACAGCTTTCTAAAGCAACAAGACCAAGAGGCCCGGTAGGGATAGTTTCATAATTTTTTTCATTACGCTGCATTGCAATATCCTCCATAAAAATATTTATTTAAAGTTTTAATGTACATTTTTCGACGCAAACCCAACAAATTATAGCACTACTTATTGGGAATGGCAAGACTGACTTTTAAGTTTTTTCTGAATACGAATATCGTCCCCAAACAGTTTAATCATGGTGTAGTTACTGGAAATTCTGGAAAAAGTCCGCTCAGAGTAAGTTTCTACTAACTGATTCAGGTTTAAGTTGGTAGAAACGATAGTAGATTTCTGCCGGAGAATTCGTTCATTCAGACACAGAAATAATTGAGAAGTAGTAAAGGAATTGGACAATTCCGTTCCCAAATCGTCGATAATGAGCAAATCGCAGTTAAAAATATTCTGATAATCTCCGCTGGCGGCAGCATCTTTAGAAAACACATTTTTTTCAAAGATATGAAAAAGTTCAAAAGCAGTGAAATAAATAACAGAATGACCTGTATCCAAAAGTTCCTTTGCCACGCAGTTGGAAAGAAAGGTTTTCCCAATGCCGGTGTCACCGTAAAAGAACAAATTTCGGAAAGAGGTATCAAAAGTATGGATAAAATCCTTGCACTGGGAGACAGCCTGTTTTGCAGTAGCAAGACTGGTTAATCCGGTAGCAGGATTTGTTTCAGATTCGGAGTAATAACAAAAGGAAAAGTTCTGGAAGTTCTCTTTCTCCAGAATTCTCTTTATATTAGACTGGGTGTAGACATAATCAATGGCAGCTTGATTAAAGCAATGACATTTCTTATTTTCGATATATCCGGTATCTTTGCAGTCCTTACAGCCGTAAGGAGGTTCAAAGTAATCTTCCGGATAGTTATGCTGAAGAAGCAGGGCTTTCTTTTCGTTCATAAGAAGTTCCACTTGTTCCTTCTGATATGTAAGGGCAGAGGCATCTCCTTCTATCAGTTTAAGTGCCTGAGCAATTGAAAGAGAAGAAATGGATTCATCAATTTGCTGAAGCCGGGGAAGTTCTTTATATACGATTTCCACCCGTTCATCTATAATGTGCTGGTTTTCCAGCTGTTTTGCTTCATAACGGCGCATAATGGCATTGTACTGTGTATTGCTTAAGGCCATGAGAACCTCCTTATTGTGTGGTGTTTAAAAGCTGGGATTCCAGCTTGTCAATATCGTAATTGCGCTGCGGAAAGTCATTAAACTTATTGGGAGCGGCGCTTCTGGTGTTTTTACTGGAAGCCTTTGACTTCTGATAGGAAGCATCCAGTTTGACAATGTCAGCTAAGTGATGAACCTGCTGGCGGTGCCAGTTGTTGAGAATACTGTCGGTGTATTCAAAACTAGGTTGATGTGTAGCGCTAATGGTGCGGGAGCAGGCTTCTGTAATAATATCCTGAGAAAAACCAAATTCCCGTGTCCATTTATCTATGTAAGCAGATTCAGCAGGAACCAGATTGCGTCCCTTAATGCCAAGAGCCTTCATAACAGAGAAATAAATCTGTCCATGGGCACTGCTGTTTTGTTTTGCCTGTTCTACGGTTTCAATGTTGGAATCTTTCCAGTTTAAGGCTACCTTCTCCATATACCGCAGGCTTGAATGTCCTTTGGCAATACAATGTTCCAACAGGTAGACAATTAAGTCAGTGGAAAAGCTGAGTCCATCGTACCAATATAGCAGAGTTTGTATATCGGTAGGAGTAAGGAGACGCCCCAGGTAACTTTCAGCTACAAATAGAAGCTCCTGTACCTCCTCTTTTTCCTGAAAAGATTTCATAACATCAGCAGTATAGGAGGGTTTTTGGGCAACAGCCGGACGCTCCGAAACGGGTTTTTGGGCAACGGCAGGTGTTTCCTGCTCAGGAGCCGCAGAATCTGTAAAATAAATACTGGAAATATTTTTGTGCTCATCATATTCTAAGCGGAGCAGATTCGTTTTCTCCCAATATTTCAAAGCCCGCTGTACATCTTTTTCCGTATGCTCAAACTTGTCTGCAGTTTTCGAAATAGAGAAGCCGCAGTCAGGAGCATTCATGCATCGAAGCAGGTATAAATATATTTTCACAAATTCGCCGTTGGCGGAGGTCATGTATTCATCTATAAATTGGTTCGGAACATTTGTAGTAGAGTTCCCGTTATCTTTATGTAAAGTTATTTTAGCCATGGTGGTCCCCTCTTTCAAAAACATCTTTATGTGGAATTGAGTATAGCACAAAAAAATAAAAAAGAGAAGTCAAAAATTTCCTGTAATCCCTGTAAAATCAAGGGGTTACAGAAATGTGGATATTGTGGATAATGTGGATAAAAAAACAAAAGAATTGTTATGGTAACAGGTGGAACATTTATAAAATGCAGGAAAAACTAAGAAAAGGGATAAAAAACAAAAGAAACGTTATGTAAACTAAAAATCCACAATTCAAAGGGAAAGTTTTCCCCAATTGAAATGTGGATAATGTGGATAACTATTGTCCTAAAAGGTGTTCACCCACCTGGACAATGTCTCCGGCTCCCATAGTTATCAACAAGTCGCCGTTTATACAATTGTTCAATAAATAATTTTCAATTTCATCAAAACATGAGAAATAATAACATTCACAACCAAGTGCCTGAAGCTCTTTCAGAAGGTCTTCAGAAGAAATACCCAGGGTGTTCTTTTCCCGGGCAGCATAAATATCTGCCAGAATAACCAAATCCGCATGGGAAAGAGAATCGGCAAATTCTTTTAAAAATGCTTTTGTGCGGGTATAAGTATGGGGCTGAAAGACGCAGATCAGCCGGTCGTGGGGTAAGTTCTGTGCAGCAGTAAGGGTAGCAGCTATTTCGGTAGGGTGGTGGGCATAATCATCGATAATAGTAATACCCCCCAGGCTTCCTTTGTGCTCAAAACGTCTTGCAGGACCGCCAAAAGCAGCAAGAGCAGCCTGGATGTGTTCAAAGGAGAGGTTCATCTCCAGTGCCAGGGCGCAGGCAGATACTGCATTTGAAATATTATGAAGTCCCGGTACATTTAGAAAAATGTCGCCTACTACAGAAGAATTATGCATTAATGTAAAATTCCCGTAACCTTGTGTGTTAAAAGTGATGTTGTCTGCATAGTATGAATCAGAGGGGTACAAGCCGTAAGTAATAACCCTGCAGGGCAGACCCTCTGTAATGGTTTGATAATGCTCAATCTGACCATTGATAATAACAGTGCCGTCGGCTGGAACATTTTCAGCAAAACGACGGAATGAATTACGAATATCTTCGAGGTCTTTAAAAAAGTCCAGATGGTCTTCTTCTATATTCAATATAACAGCATATTTGGGGTAGAAGTTCAAAAAGCTGTTGGTGTATTCGCATGCCTCTGTCAGAAAGACTTCTGAATTTCCCACACGGATATTACCGTCAATGGATTTTAAAATCCCACCGATGGATATGGTAGGATCCGCACATGCTTCTAACAGTATTTGAGTAATCATAGAAGTAGTTGTAGTTTTTCCGTGTGTTCCGGATATTGCAATGGAATTTTGATAATTGTCCATAATTTGTCCGAGAAGTTCAGCACGGGTGAGTGTAGGGATCTGTTTTTCAACAGCCGCTTTTAATTCAGGATTATCGGGATGGATAGCGGCCGTATAAACAACAGCATCAATCCCGTCTATAATGTTAGAGGCACTTTGTCCATAGTGGATAGAGGCGCCCATTTGTACCAGTTTATTAGTGAGGTTAGATTCTCTGGAATCTGAACCGGATATTGTAAAATTCTCTTTTAACAATATTTCGGCGAGACCGCTCATACTGATACCGCCGATACCTATAAAATGAAGGTGAATTGGTGTTTTAAAATTAATCTTATACATAATGATTTACCTGTCCAATCTGAGTTTCTTTTGATTCTACCTATTTTATACTAAATAGGTAGAATTTGCAAACTGAAATATACAAATTAACCAGAGGAGAAATGGTCATTTTATGTAGAAAAACAGAAGATTGTATGAAATAACAAAAAAACAAAAATATTAATAAGAAAATTGTGGAAAAAGTGTACGCAAAGATTATTTTATGATATAATTCTAGTACAGGAAAGCTGAATTAATTGACGAGAGGTGAGAGAGATGATTAAAAAAGAAATGATTGCCATGCTTTTGGCAGGAGGTCAAGGGAGTCGGCTTGGAGTATTGACATCCAATGTAGCAAAACCAGCAGTATCTTTTGGGGGCAAATACCGTATTATCGATTTTCCACTGAGTAACTGTATTAACTCTGGAATTGATACCGTTGGTGTGTTGACTCAATATCAGCCGCTAAGACTCAACAGTCACATCGGAATTGGAATTCCATGGGATTTGGATCGCAATAACGGCGGAGTATCAGTGCTTCCTCCTTATGAAAAAAGTGACAACAGTGAATGGTACAGTGGTACGGCAAATGCAATCTATCAGAATATGAATTACATTGATAGTTATAATCCGGAATATGTACTGATTTTATCAGGGGATCATATCTATAAAATGGATTATGAGGTAATGTTGGACTACCATAAGGAGAACGATGCAGATGTTACCATAGCGGTTATGCCGGTTCCATGGGAAGAAGCAAGCCGATTTGGCGTGGTCATTACGGATAAGGATAGAAGAATCAAAGAGTTTGAAGAGAAGCCGGAAGAACCACGCAGCAACTTGGCATCCATGGGAATTTATATTTTCAAATGGAGTGTATTAAAGGAATCATTAATTACTATGTCTGAACAGAATAATTGTGATTTCGGTAAGCATATTATTCCATATTGCCATGAGAAAAATCAGCGATTATTTGCATATGAATATAACGGATATTGGAAGGATGTAGGAACTCTTGGTTCCTATTGGGAAGCCAATATGGAGTTAATTGACTTAATACCGGAATTCAATCTGTATGAAGAATACTGGAGAATTTATACCAAGGGCGATGTTATTGAACCACAATATATTGCTACGGATGCAGTGACAGAGCGTTGTATCATTGGAGAAGGCAGTGAGATTTACGGAAGAGTATATGGCTCTGTAATCGGTCCTGGAGTTGTGATCGGAGAAGGATGCGAGATACGTGATTCTATTATTATGCAGGATACAAAGGTAGGAGAAAATACCATCATCAATAAGTCTATCATTGCGGAGAATTGTTGTATCGGAAGTGATGTAGAACTAGGAAGTGGTGAAGAAGCAGAGAATAAGTTAAAGAAAGACGTATATTCCTTTGGGCTGGTGACGATAGGAGAACATTCTGTCATACCGTCAGGGGTAAAGGTAGGGAAGAATACGGCAATCTTCGGTGAAACGGAAAAGAAAGACTATCCAAAAGGAATTCTGGAAAGCGGAGAATCAATTATTAAGGCAGGTGACGTGGTATGAAGGCATTAGGAATTATTTTGGCAGGAGGAAACAGCAGCAAGATGCAGGAGCTGTCCAGTAAAAGGGCAATAGCAGCTATGCCTATTGGAGGAAGCTACCGGTGTATTGACTTTCCGCTCAGTAATATGAGTAATTCTCATATTCAGAAGGTGGCAGTACTGACACAGTATAACGCCAGAAGCTTGAATGAGCATTTAAGTTCTTCAAAATGGTGGGACTTTGGCAGAAAGCATGGCGGTCTTTATGTATTTAATCCAACGGTTACTGCAGATAATAGCTGGTGGTACCGTGGAACGGCAGATGCCATGTATCAGAATATAGATTTTCTGAAACGAAGCCATGAGCCGTATGTAATTATTGCAGACGGAGATTGTGTATATAAGATGGATTACAATGAACTTCTGGAATATCATATTTCTAAGAAGGCAGATGTTACAGTGGTATGCAAGGAAATGCCTATGGGTGAAGATGTCAGCCGTTTCGGGGTAGTGCGGATGAATGAAGATTCCAGAATCATGGAATTTGAAGAAAAACCGATGGTGGCTCGTTCCAATACCATATCAGCGGGGATTTATGTAATAAGAAGAAGACAGCTTATAGAAATGCTGGAACACTGTGCCATGGAAAATCGTCATGATTTTGTAACGGACATTCTAATTCGATATAAGAATCAGAAGCGTATTTATGGCTATAGACTGGATACTTATTGGAGCAATATTGCAACCGTAGAATCTTATTACGAAACCAACATGGACTTTTTAAAACCAGAGATGCGCACATATTTTAGGAATGAACCTAAAATCTATTCCAAGATAGATGATTTACCGCCAGCAAAATACAATGCGGGTTCAGATGTTCGTAACAGTATGGTGTCCAGTGGTTGTATTATCAATAGTAAAGTCGAAAATTCCATTCTATTTAAGAAAGTATTTGTAGGTAAAAATTGTGTGATTAAGAATTCCATTATTTTAAATGATGTGTATATAGGAGATAACGCACATATTGAGAACTGCATTGTAGAAAGTCGTGATACATTAAGAGCTAATACATATTTTAGCGGCGGCGATGGAATTAAAGTTGTGTATGAACACAATGATAGATATGAGGTTTAATCGTCTTCTTGGGGAATAACGGAGGCGATTAGCAAGGACAGGTAGAAAGGGGCAGAAATTTATGCAGATTACAGATGTAAGGATAAGAAAGGTAGAGAAAGAGGGCAAAATGAGAGCCGTTGTCTCTATCACCATTGATGAAGAATTTGTAGTGCATGATATCAAAGTAATTGAAGGAGAAAAGGGATTATTTATTGCAATGCCAAGTCGAAAGGCAGCAGACGGAGAATACCGTGATATTGCACATCCTATTAACTCCCGCACCAGAGAGCAGATTCAGCGAATTATTCTGGAGAAATATCAGGACGAAATCGCAGAAGACGCGGCAAAATAGAAATAAAACGAGAAGGTATCAGATAAAGGAAGAGGCTTAGGACAGCCTCTTCCTTTTTTGTAATTATAACTGCATCCGGAACTGTTTGGGCGTAATGCCTTTTTGCTGCTTAAATACCCGGATAAAATGACTGCAGTCAGCGAATCCCGTTTCCTGACTAATATAATTTAAATCAAGGTTGGTAAAACGGAGTAGATCTTCTGCCTTGCAGATTCGAATAAACTCAATATATTTTTTGCAGGACTGCCCGTAAGTTT
>CAZUKR010000060.1:0-16732 GCA_964620885.1 uncultured Eubacterium sp. | reverse complement strand
ACTTGTATTTTACCTTCTATTTCTTCCTGGGCAAACGCTTCATAAGTGCATTCTTTTCCCTTTAATTGGTTATATCCCAGCATTACCACTGGCTTTTCTCTGATTAATGCAATATATGCACTCTGGGATAATATAGTCACAACTACATCAGAAGCGTCAATCAAGGAATTAATATCCACCCAGTCTGCTACTGTAACTCCCATCTCTTCCATTGTCTTCCTGTCACCCGTCTGCCCTAAAGAACTCATAATAGGATGAGGCTTATATACAAGATTCCAATTATTCTTTATCGCAAGTCCTTCCATATATTCCAGCGCTTCCAGTGATGTTTGATATATGGGAGAATGAAATTTCTTCGTATTTTCTGTATAAGGAAACAGACCGGATTCGTAATCATTCTGCCCCATATAGGTAACAATTGGTCGTTTCTCTTGAAATCTGTTTATCATTTTCTTTGAAAATATATTTTCTGGTTGAACATTCCGGTTGAACCCAGTTTCCTTTAAAAATTCAATTACTTTTCCTGCTTTTCGTTTTTCATGAAATGATACGGACTTTCTTTTAAATTCCTCGGGATTCCTTGCTAAAAGACTTTCTCCCTGCTGTCCTGTTTCTTCTATTACAACTGTTCCAGGGAGACAGCCGAATTCCATAAAACCTATCGGTATCTCATATTCCTTACAAATTCCATGAAAAATATGATGAAAGGCATAAAATTCATTCCATAGTATCACCTTTTGTGGCTTTAAAATATCCAACAGCTTTTCTATATATTGGTATGCAAAATAAGACCATGCCTTTGCATAGCCTTCTCCCAGTTCCCCATGGCGTTTTTCAAGATTCTCTACTGCCTCTCTGACGTAGGATTTCTCCTGAAACAAACCTTCCATCTCCGGTATGATTTCAATATCCATATGAAGCAGTATCATTTCCTTTGCTAGTAAATGAGGGGTACAAATATATGGGAATTGAATCTTATCGGCCGTATATCTACGATACTGTGCCGTCACTTCCGACAATAGAAATAAATTACTCTGAGTCTTGCTCCATTTATTTAAAAAATATGTCAATCCTTTATCAAAAGCTGCCATTGCTCCACATAACAAAACAGGGGCAGATTGCTCTCCCCGCTCTGTCAATATATCAAGGGAATCTATTCCCTCCTCTAAATTTTCGAAAAAATTTAAAGGACTTTTATATGCAAGATATTCCTGCTGTTCGGATTTGGTTGGATTATATCTCATATTTCACTATTCCTATAGTATCGTTCTTTTATCTCTTCGCACAATCTTAATGCACTTTCTAAGGTTTCGTCCATATTATAATATTTATAGTCAGCCAGTCTTCCACATAAATAAAGATTTGGGATTGTATCCAATTCACTTTTATACTTGTTATAAAGTTTTTGATTTTCTTCATTTGGAATCGGATAGTAGGGTTCCATTTTCTTTCCTTTTTCATAAGGAAGAGAATATTCAACGGCAATGGTGGTTTCTCCATCAACTTTTTGTATTGGTATTTTTTTATATTCTGTAATTCTTGTATAACCAGGTTCTTGTGGATATGCTACGACAGGAGCATTTTGATAACTATCTTGTTGTAATGTCCTCCATTCAAATCGTAGCGAACGATATGGAAGCCGACCATACTTCCCACCCAGCAGTTCATCGATTGCACCTGTATATATAACTGGTATATCAAGAGCTTCTCCCTCATAAACTATACATTTTGTTTCCAAATCTATTGATAGATGCTCTAACGCTTCACTTTCAAGATGAACATTTATATTTCTGTGCTTTAAAAGATTTTGGAAAAACTCCGAATAGCTTATTTGGGGCATAAACTGGTATGTATCTGTAAAGTATCTATCTCTATAAGAAAACTCCACTGGAACACGTTTCAAAACGCTAACATCAATTTCTTTTGGAGATATTCCCCATTGCTTTGCTGTATATAAACTGTAATCATTATCAAATAGAAACTGAGCATAATTTTGCACTGTCTCATTCCTACTTTCCAACATTTCTACAATGGTTGTCTGAGACTGTTCCCCATATTCCCTTCTTATCTCAGCTTTAATTTTGTCTGCTTCTTCTTTACTGTAGAAATCATCTATTGTCTGAAAATTGAAAGGAGTTGGTGTATATTTCCCATTAATTTCGGCTCCGCAGGTTAGATAATATTCCTCCCACTCAGAAAAACGTTTCAAATACTCAACTAATTCCTTCTTTTTTGTATGAAATGTATGAGGACCATATAAATGTACCAAAATACCTGCACTATTCTTGAAGTCATACATATTTCCCCCAATGTGGTTCCTGCGCTCCAAAACAAGTACTTTTTTATTCATTTCTTCTGCTAAGAATCTTGCTATGACTGCTCCGGAAAGTCCACATCCTATCACCAATGCTTCTATCATTTAAAAACCCCCATACTGCTCTTCAAATTCTTTAAATGTCTGCAAGTTTTTATCCTTATCTGCCAGAATCAGATTATTTATTCCACCTATTTTTTTCAATGGCCATTTCACTGCAATATCTTCATCATTCCACCTAATTCCATCATCATATTCGTCATAAAACTTTTCCGCACACTTATAGCTTACAATAGACGGCTCCAAGACCAGATACCCATGGGCGCATCCTGCTGGTACAAGAATTTCATTGTGCCTATCACCAATTAAGTCAAATCCCTGCCATTCTTTATAAGTAAGACTGTCCTTACGCAAGTCTACTACAACATCATACACATGACCTGCAATACATCTTACCAGCTTAGGCTGTTGTTTCACTCTTTGAAAATGCAATGCCCGAATGACTCCCTTATGAGACGTAGTATAGAATACTTCCTGAATCTCATGTTCTATGCCATTTGCTTCAAAAATTTCCTTAGAATAATCCTTCGTAAAACAACCTCTGATATCCTCTGCATTAAATGAGGTCACTTCTATTAATCCTGCTATCTTTGTTTTCTTAAATTCAAATGGCTGAATCATTTTTCTGCCTCCTGTACTATCTGTATCCACCAGTCTCTTGTCCTACGGCAACCTTCTCCAAAGCTAATTTCTGCCTTAAACCCAGTATCCTGTTCTGTCTTGGAACAATCAAATTCCTCCAAGGGTAAATTTACTCCAGTAAAAGGAATATCACCAAAAATAAAATTAAGCTCTGGTGCAATCGCCTCTTCCATTTCCATTAAGTATTCTTTCAATGGCTTTGCCCGCGAGGAACCAATGAGGTATTCACAAAATGGCTTTCCTTTCTCACCAATCAATCGGAAAGCACGTGCTACATCGTCTATATACACAAAATCATAGTTCTGAGTACCAGCCGTAAACTGCGGTGATTCTCCACGAATACATTTTTGTATCGTTGTATTGACCATACGTGGGCTTCTTTCTCCGACTCCATAAGCGTTCGTAATCATAGCCCATATCAAATCTATACTAATATCTGCGGCAACCGATTTACACATAGTATGTGCAACTAGCTTGCCGCTTCCATATATATATCCCAGACCCGGTTTGTTGCCTGCCTGAAAAGAGGCCTTAATCGTTTCTGTCTCCATAATACTGCCCGCATTTACAAATCGTCTGCACCCAAGCTTCTTTGCCAAACGAAGGCAATCCACTGTCCACTGTGCATTTTTTAACTGCAAAGAGGTATCTGCTCTTGCTGGACCTGCCGAACCTGCCCATGCAAAATGATAAAAAGTATCAGCATCTCTGTCTAAAATTACATCTTCCATCTCCATTACATCAGCTAAATCAAATGGGTAAAACCTTACCAATGGACTATCTGGAAGATTCTCTGTATGTCCTTCCATGTCCAAAGCAATTACTTTTATACCATGGGATACCAGTTCCCTTATCACTGCTCCTCCTACGAAGCCATTGGCTCCTGAAACAATTACTTTTTCCATCACACCTTCTCCATTATTCCAAATATTCTGAAATCTGCCTGTCCATCTCCTCTGAAATATCTTCGCCTGCCAGATAGACTTTACTCCATGCTACACTGTTCCCAACGGCATCTTCGATATGCCATTTTGGTTTCCATCCCATGACATACTTAATTTTAGAACAATCCAATTTTAAAAATCCCGCTTCATGGGGCGCATTTTTCTCAGAAATGTCTTTCCATTGGGCATCCTCTCCCCAACACTTGCAAAATAAATCTGTCAAGTCACCTGTTGTCACGCAATCACAATCATCTGGCCCCACATTGTAGTTTCCCGCATATTTCTTCCTGTCTATATATTGAAGCTCTGCTAGCTTCAGATATGAACACACTGGCTCCAGCACATGCTGATAGGGGCGGATGGAATGTGGGTTTCTTACTACAATTTCCTTTCTTTTCTCCATGGCTCTGATACAGTCGGGAATGATACGGTCTTTTGCAAAATCTCCGCCGCCAATTACATTCCCTGCCCGACAAGTAGAAACTGCAAGCACTCTTTCATTCAGAAAAGAGCGCTGATAGGTAGCTGTTACCAGTTCCGAACAGGACTTAGAATTGGAATATGGATCATAACCATCCAATATATCATTTTCACGGTATCCCCATTCCCATTCGTTATTTTTATAGACCTTATCAGTTGTAACATTCACCATAGATTTCACGGAATGTGTCAATCTCACAGCTTCCATAATATTAACAGTACCCATAACATTCGTTTCGTAAGTATATACTGGGTTCTGGTAACTCTCACGTACAATTGGCTGTGCCGCCATATGAATTACAATTTCTGGCTGATATTTTTGAAATACCCCTATCAGATTCTTCAAATCTCTAATATCTCCTATAATAGATACCATCTTTTCATCTAATTCAAGAAGCTGAAATAGGCTAATATTTTCTGGGGGATTCAAGGCATATCCAATTACTTTTGCCTCTTCCCTCAAAAGCACTTTACACATCCAGGAACCTTTAAACCCAGTATGTCCAGTCACCAAAACCTTTTTTCCTTTATAAAAGCTCAAGTCCATTTCATTCCCCCCATACTTTCCAGGGTGCTGCATTATTGGCTAACAACTCTTCTAACTGTTGCTTGTCCCTCATGGTATCCATGCACTGCCAAAAACCATTATATTTATATGCCTGTAACTGCCCTTCATCCGACAGACGTTCCAACGGTTCCCGCTCAAAGGTAGTCTGGTCTCCTACTATATAATCGATAACCTGTGGTTCCAAGACCATATAGCCACCATTTATCCACCCGCCATCTTCCTTTCTCTTTTCTGCAAAACGCTCTATAATACTGTTATTATCAATCTCTAATGTGCCAAATCTACCACCTGGCTGAATTGCTGTCATTGTTGCAAGCTTTCCACCCTTTTTATGGAACTCTAACAACTCTTTAATATTAACATCACAGACCCCATCTCCATAAGTCAGCATAAATGTTTCATCACCAATATAATCTTTAACTCTCTTGATTCTGCCACCTGTGAGCGTGTTTAATCCAGTATCTACAATGGTAACCTTCCATGGTTCTGCTACATTGTTATGTATTACCTTCGCATTCTTCTGTGAGAAATCAAAGGTAATATCGGAACGATGAAGATAATACTCATTAAAATACTCCTTAATAACCTGCTGCTTATATCCAGCGCAAATGATAAAATCATTAAACCCATAATAGGAATATTCTTTCATTATGTGCCATAAAATAGGCTGATCACCAATTTCTATCATTGGCTTTGGTTTTAAGTGGGATTCTTCCGATATTCTAGTTCCCAAGCCTCCTGCTAATAATACGACTTTCATATTTCTTTCCCTTCCCTTGCTAATATTATTTTCTATCGTAATTTAATACATTTAAAGTATTTTACCAATATTCTCATTTCTATTTGTGAACGGTGATACTGTACACCCATACCGCTTATATTTCTAATTTCAATTACCTTTAGAGGTTATATAATGAGAAGATAGTTTACTAAATCAGACTGGAACGTTTTATCGTAATATATGCTTCTTCATTTGCTCTTTGTTTAAAATTGTGACAAGTCATGTGAATACTTGCTCCCTTATCTATTACAAAGACTTCAGGCCCAAACACCGAAACCTCCTCACCATAAATTTTGCTTTTCCCATCCACAGTCATTCTTTGATGAATAACTAATACTTCCTTTATCCGTTCTGCTAATGAATCATAATTATCCCAATTCTTCTGTTTTTCATATGTGTTAAGCAACTCACCTATGATCTTACTTCTCTTAATGGCTCCGAATATCTTATCCGAAAATGAGTGTTTATCCAAATAAGAAAAAAATACACTCAAATGTAGAACAAAATTCAATGGGTTATCAATCTCTATACAAGAGTCCAGATAAATCCCACCTGTCTCATAAATATGTTTCAACGCAAAATATTGTGCAATTTTCTCATAATCTTGTTTTTTATAAGCTTCTCGTAAAGATTCCTCATCTTCCACATTACAACTTTCCTCATTCAGCAGAAATATCTCACAATCATTCCAAAATACTTTTTCTTTCAGTATCTGGGTGAATCCATCATCTCTATTTTCTCCGAAATCATTCACATAGATAATTCTTGGTATAAATTCCTCTGCAATCCGGTAATACTTCTGTACTCTCGGATAATTTCGTCTATCATTCTTAAAATACTCGTTGTTGTCCAAATATGGTTTTATTTTGATTAATTGTTTCACATAGCTGTCTGTGAACTGCCAACGTTCTCTGATATTATTGCAGTTGCGCATAGCAACCGAATCAGCGAAATAATCCAGATACTCGGGGTTGCAGAGGGATAATGCAATATCTTCTGCCTCTATTGACTTTAAGACCCTGTCAGGGTTCATTGTGTTTACCCCAGAATCTTCGCGGATGATGTAGTAATATAACGGTTCATCAATATAACCAATCTTCTTGGCATATGATACAAGCCCTGTGCAATAGGCCAAATCTTCAAATACCATGTCTTCCGGTATTTTTCCAACTATTTCAAATAGGGATTTATGCACTAGTTTATTCCAGAAAACCATGCTGCCTATAGTAAGAATTTCTTCTCTTGTTCCATGTGGCAGATTACGTGTAAGTTTGTAGTCAGTTCCACAAACATCATAGCTGGTAATATATATTAAATCACACTTTTCATTTACTGCTTTTTGATACATACACTCAAAAGCATCATATTCAAAATAATCATCCGAGTCTGCAAAACCTATAAAATGTGCCTTTGCATACTCCAGTCCAAGGTTTCTTCCTGCTCCTGGTCCATTCGTATGGATATCCAACCGGAATATTCTGATTTTTTCTGGAAAATTGCTCTCATAATCCTTCATAATTTCCCAAGTATTGTCGGTTGATTGGTTATCTACAATTAATATTTCTATTTCTTCCAACGTCTGGTACACAAGGGAATCAATACATCTATGTAAGAATTCTTCTGCATTATATGCCGGTACGATTACTGACACCTTTGGTTCATTTCCTTTCTTCATGTCTAATACTCATTCCTTTCCAGATATTTTACAAATTCATGATACTCTGCAATATCCCGTGGTTCTAAAACAACATGTGACGTATCATCCTGCTCTGACATATATACCTGCATAAACTTCCTGAAACTGTTGCTCTTTAGAATTGGCAACTTGCCCACAAATAATTTATACAGATATACTTCCTTTACATTTGTATATTTCATATAGACATCTATTGGATATAAGGATATTAGATGTTTATTCTCCAGGTATCCTTTCCGCACTTCGAAAAACCACTGGTTATCAGAAACAAATATTGCTCTGTACCCTCTCATTTCAAAACGCATTCTACTACCTTCATCAAACAGCTTTACACAAATATTTTCTTTTCCAACTTTTTCAGCCAGCAAATCCAACAAATCCATTTCATTGGATATCACTTTATTTTTAAACAAGTTTGTCTCTATGAAGATATACTTCTCTTTTACATTTTCTAATAAATCCCAATCATCTTGAAAAATGAATTTATGTTGAATTTTATGATATTTAGCATTTACATTCCTCCATATCATATAAGAAAGCTCATACAACCATATACCTTCCAGTTGTTGAATCAATGCTTTTTCTCTATAAAACTCATGTTTAAATTCGTCTTTTTTTAAAGTTTTCGGTATATCTTGATAATATTCTTCTACACGACCGTTATCATATAAGTGTACCTTCGGAACAGATACATTATTAATCAGGTGATAATATAACTGTTCGGCATCTTTCTTAATAGTAGGAATGAACAGCTGTGTGTACGGTCCTTCTAGCTTTTGAAAATCGTACTGAAAAATTTTTTCAAACTCATTGTCTCCATTAAAAGTTAAGGCAAAATGATGGAGCTCTTCATTTTCACTAAGTATAAGATGTTTATGACACTTAATATTTAAGGTGTTCACAATATTAAGTATTACTTCCAATTCATATACATTCCTGCAATAGAAAAGCCAGTTTTCATCCCGCTCTATTTGTTCCATATCTATATTTTCTTTCATATATTCTGCACATTCTTTCATATTTCTACCAAAACGAAGATTTCTGTCCGCCAAGTCATCATACAGATAGTATTTCAGTTCCCGTGCCACATGACGTACAAACGCCTTTCTCTGCATTGTTGTATAACCCTCTTCAATCGCCTTTTTGAGCTCAACTTCAATACTATTCACTTCATATGCTTCATAACAACAATCTTTTCCTCGCAACTGTGTATACCCTAGCATTAATGTAGCTTTATCACGAATTAATGAAATATCAGCTACCTGTGATAAGATAGTAACTACTACATCCGACATATCTATAATCTCGTTAATATCAATATCTGAAATCCATATTACATTATCAGGCAATCCTTCCTGCAAACATCTTCCATGTTTTACCGGAAGAGGGTGGGGTTTATAGATTAAATTCCAATCATTTTTCTGAGCCAGTCCAGCCAAGAACACAGCAGCTTCATCTGAATTTTTAAAAATGGGAGAATGCAATTTTTTTGAATTTTCTTTATAAGGACAAATACCGGAATCATAATCATTCTGCCCTGCATATAATATAATTGGTCTATCCGCCTTTAATCTACCAAATAACTCTTCCTTTTGGTCAGACAAAGGCTGTACATTACGGTTTAAACCTCTTTCTTTTAAATACTTACAAACCTTTTCAGCCTTTTTCAATTCCTCATCATTAATTGAAAGTAATTTGAAATTCTCATAATCCGTTGCTACATGACTGCCTCCCATCTGTCCCTGTTTTTCCAAAGCAAATGTTCCCGGCAGTGCACCAAACTCAAAAAATAACGTCTTAACACCAAGTTCTTTGCAAGTGTTCATCATGACATCATGCATAGGATACAACTTGTTATGTACAATCAGGATTTTAGGCTGTAATTTTTCAACCAATACTTTTGTATACAAATGAGTATAGTAAACTAATGCCTCCGGATATCCTTCTCCCATATCGTCATGATAGCTTTTGACATTATAGATAGCGTCATGCAAATACTCACGTTCTGCAATTACACTCTTCATTTCCTCTGTTAACATAATATTCAGTTTTTTGTCATATCCTCCCTTAAAAGGAACTCTCGGAACACTTAATATATCAAAAGCAATTTTTGACTTTCTTTTTTGCGTAATTTTTCTGCCGGACTGTGAGATTACTATCCATTCCAGTTCTGGCATCTGCTCATTCAACTTCTGAAAAAACCGGTTTCCTCCTTTAGCAAATGTGGATATATAACCCGAAATAACAGCATTACATAAGATTCCAGATAATTTATAGTCCTCTATTTCCTGAAAGAACTCGTGATAAGAGCGATGAAACGCTTCTTCCCTTTTGAGCATCTCCAACTGTTCTGGACTTACATATTTAGAGGGAAAGCCTATTTTCTCACGTACAATCCGAATCTTCTGAATAACTTTTTTTATAGGAGTGACTAGGTGACACTTTTCCAAAAACAAATATATTTTTACTCTTGTATGAGATGGACAATATTCCATACGCTCTTTATAATCAGGCTTCATAATTTTCTCTCTTTTCCTTACAGTATTTTTCATATGCTTTGATATATCCTTCAAAAGTTGCTGATTGTTGATTAAACTTTCTGCAAAAGCAGACTCTATCTGTGTCAAATTCAAGACCTAACCCCTTTGCAACACTGGGATATATAGGTATTTCCAGATTATTATTTTCAGGAATATTTTGAATATTCATAGCATACTGTCCGTATCCTAAAAAAGATAAAATGCGCCGTGACAATTCTCTTATCACCACATTTGTCGGGTGATTCGGAACAAAAAACAGTCTTTTCTTTTTATAATTTTTTTCTATAAAATCAGAAATGACTACATCGCATTCCTTTTCCCGTTCACACAGTTCCCGAATACTCTTTTCTACTTCTTCCCTAACTCTTTGAGTATCGTAAAAATTCTCTTTTTTTAAGCAATTGAATATTTCCTCCGATGTCATTCCCTCTTCCAACATACTCTTAATATTAATGTCTCCATATGGGAAAATTCCTTCTCTGTTATATTTGGACCCAACGAAAGGATTGTTTGGATTAGAACATAGCTGTGGAAAATATCCTTTAAAAAACACATTTGGTATTGCAACCTTTTTGCAGCCTCTGCTCAGTAATTCCATAATTCTTGTAGATGACAACTTTCTGCTAAATATGTTATCTTCTCTAATATTCTGAAATATAAATAATTTCACCCATCCCAAGACACCTTTTTCAAATCCCTTTTCTTTTTCTTCTGTCAGCGTATGGATTGGGGGAATCGATAACAATATATAAACATCTGTGAATTCCTTTGTCCTAGATAAAAATCTCACGATATATGGCACCTGACAATTTCCATATACAGTAGCAATCTTCTTATGATACGATACAAACTGTATATAATCTGAAAGGCATTTATTCTCTTTTTCGCTCACATATTTTTTCAAGTTACTATAAGATAATACTGTAGTATTTAGGTACAATTCCAGCACCCAGTCTATAATAAAATCCCGGAATGGTAGTAACCCCTTTGCAAACAGACGGTTCGAAAGATACTTCCAGTTCTCTCCTACAACAATGATAGTATTATAGTCTAAACAAAGCTCTTCCTCACTGTATACTTTTATGTCATTTACTGTTTCCTCCGTTATACATAACTGAGTGTCATATATAGTTTCATAAAAATAGCCTTTTCCTTCTTTCTCTAAAAATCTGATATAAGTTTCCTTTTCACTGTTGCCAAACAGGGCTATTCTTTCCTGATTCTTTATCTGATACATCACATACCTCTATCCCTTATATTAATTCTTATTTATATATATTCTCCAACATTCTCATCAAGTTCACTGCATCTTCAATCGTTCCTTGTTTTACCCCTTCTTCACACACTACAGCATTATAGAACTCTTTCATCTCATAATCCCATGACTGATCCTCATCAAAGCACATCGTATGTTCCATTGGCTTACCAAGTTTCCCCGTCTTCTGTTCAAGGTCTTTCTTGTAATAGCTAACCCTCTCTTCCCCATAACTGTTGGTAGAAGTAAGTAATCCATTCAAAGAAATAAAGCCTTTCGTACAGATTAAATCAAGACTAAACTTATGCCGCCATTGAATTGCACTCGAATGAAGCGACGCCACTTTTCCTTCTGCCGTTCTTAAAATGGAAAATGCAGAGTCTTCTGTGGGCATATCTTTCCATACAAGCTGATCCACCGAACTTTGTATCTCTGTAAATTCCCCCATAAAGTAATACATCAAATCCAGCATATGGATTCCCTGATCCAGCATAATCCCACCGCCAGAGATTTCAGTATTATTTCTCCATTCATTGGTAAAGTCAGGACTTCCCGCTTTTCCATATACCCCTCTTGCACATACAACCTCTCCTAAAATCTTAGAATCTAACAAAGCCTTTGCTTCAATTACCGAATTATGGTATCTATGGTTAAACCCATATTTCAGGATGGGTGAATCTGCTTTCTCATAAGCTTCCTTCATACGCATTGCGTCTGCCAAATTTCTTCCTGGCGGTTTCTCTGAAAATACCGAATATTCTTTTCCCAATGCATAACATACAATATCTGGGATGACTACATTAAATGCACATACAATAACAGCATCTATCTCACTGTTGTCAATACACTCTTTCCAATTACTATACTTTTCTTCTGCATATCCATCCGTATTGGAAGGATTAGAATCACAAATTGCTACTACTTCATAACCTCCATGACATTTCATAGCATCATATCTGGTCTTTCCCATTCTTCCCATTCCAATAATTACAACTCTTATTTTTTTCATACTTATTTCCACCCTATTACTTCAATTTAGCAACAATCTGTGCAAAAGAACTTAAGCCGCTTTTCTGTAAAAATCTCTGAAAAGTTGCAAGTATAGATTTATCTGCTGTCTTTAACAAATACTTAACAAAAAAATTGCTTTCCTCTATTCTCTCTTGATTACGGAGCACGGATTCCATATCTCTAGTCCCAGGTGTTGTAATTTCCAACAATTCAAATCCTGAATTATCCAGAATAATCTCTAATCCTTTTTTAGATGGTAACATAATATGTTCATACGGAAATATACTATCCATGCTTCCCTTTAAGGTGAGAATATCAAACCCACTTCCCAGACGGGTATTCAGAATCAATATTCCATCTTCTTTCATACTATCCTTAAGTTTCTTTAAAGTGGATACCGGATTCACTTCATGCTGAAGCTGATTCATATATAAAACCACATTTGCTTTTTCTATTTTTTCTGTTTCTACAGGCAAAATAGAATCCCTCAGTTCATAATGACGGCATATCCCCGACTTTCGGAATCTTTCTATGGAGCCAACATAGCGATTACCATAATCAATCACATCCAAATCTGTGTTCTTTCCCAGATACCTATATATACGGTACTGCGCCCACATAACCAGTTCATCCCAAATATCAGCTCTACGATATTCTGCCTGTTGCTGATAATCATCTGAAACTCGCAATTCATTCATTTCTTCTATGGCAAGATACTGTTGTATGGTATCTTCTTCTATTGGTACAAAAATACTACAGCATTCCTCACAAAACAAATAATCAATATCCCATCTTGAAAAAATAAAGCCTGTATGCTTTGACCCACATATTGGACACACTTTCCTTTTTATCTGTGTTGGATGATTTAATACGAATTTTAATGCAATAGATTTTTCACGGAGGAAAAGTTCCACATTCTGAATCTCTGAATCTTGGTAATTCACCTCTGCATAATCATAAGCCTTTAGCATAATAATCCTCCATTAACTTTTTGTTTGCAAAACATTTACAGATAGTCTTACTGTCCTCTAAAAGTACCAGACGTGTAGCACCTCCAGCCGCATTTACTAATGCAACTGCTGCGGCTACATCCCAAATCATAATTTCATCTTCAAAATAGGCATCTACTCTTCCACATGCCACAAAAGTTCCCATAATTGCGGCTGCCCCCAGCATCCTAACTTTTTTAAAACACTGTACCTGCTTTACAAAAGCAGTGAGACTTTCTGTATCATAGGCTCGTTTTACTGGAAAACCTGTTGCCATAACTGCCTGTCCTGTTTCTTTTATCAAAGAAGTTTCAATTTTTTCACCATTGCAGTACGCTCCATATCCTTCCTCTCCATAAAACAATTCACCCGTTGCGAAACGATACACAGCTCCTAGGATTGGTTTATTATTCTTCCACAAAGCAATGGAAACACAGGCCAATTCATCTAACCCTTTAAAATAATTAATAGTTCCATCCAAAGGATCCACAATCCAGCATTCAGTTCCTTCTTCCCCCTTAAATCCGTATTCTTCTGAGAGAATCGGAATTCCGGAAGTTTCCAGAATATCCATAATTATTTTTTCACTTATTTTATCTGAGGAAAGCTTAATGTCCTTTCCTTCTAATGCATCAATCTTTATCTGCTCTCTTTTCTTCAAAAATTCGCCTGCTGTTTTTGCCGCTTTCATTGCAAGCTCCAGCTCTTTACTTATTTCCACAGTCTAAGTCCTCCAAAATATTCAATACTGCCTCTGTCTCCATGGATTCCCTGCAAAGACTGTTATAAGTTGAAATGTGCGGTGTCAAAATTGCATTCTCACATTCAATCAACTTACCTTCATACGGTTCCTGCCAAAATACATCACCCCAAAAATAGGATACTTTTCCGCTCTTGAGTCCATCATATAATGCATCTTCATTTACAAGAGGACCTCTGGAGCAGTTCATAATCACAACCCCTTCTTTCATATATGTAAATGTTTCTGGTAACAGAATTTCTTCTTTTCCAGATGCATGAATAGTAATAACGTCAGCCTTTGCCAATGCAGTCTTTAAATCTGGCTCCGAAATCTCCGGTTGGAATGGATCATACACAATAACATTACTTCCTAGCATCTTTAAATGATCTGCAAACTTTCTCCCAATTCTTCCGTATCCAATAAAAAGTACATTTAGTCCAATCAATGAAAAGCCAATTCGTTTCTTCCATATCTTGTTGTGAATATCCGCATTACTCGGAATAATTTCATGTCCAATGGTAAGCAATGCCGCCAGTGCCATTTCTGCCACTGCCTTTGTTGGTGCATCGGGAGTATTTGATACCTTAATACCATGTTTTTTTGCAGCTCCAATGTCCACGCTGTCCATTCCGATTCCGATTCTTGCAACAGCCTTCAATTGCGGAGCATTCTGAAATACTCTTTCTGTCAGTGGCTCCAGACCTGCAAGCAGTCCGTCTGCTCCCTTTAGATGTTCTATAATCTCATCTTCATTCATTTTTCTTCCATACGGGTTCTTTACTACCTCTATTCCTTTTTCCAATAGAATATTAATTGCCTTATCACTACTTGCAGCAAATGAAGATGCTCCTATAACAATTTTCATTAATGCCTTCCTCCCTTATATTTATCCAAATACATATCCAGCCAGCAGTGGAGTAAAACCGCATGAGCAGACTCTACCATACCATAAGTTTCAAGAGGAACATAGAAGTTTAAATCTCCCATATAACGTGACTTGTTATCCTCTTTTTTTCCTGATATTGTAACAACGAATACCTCCAATTCCTTTGCTGTCTTTATCGCTTTGATTACATTGGGAGAATTTCCTGAAGAAGAAATCGTAATCAGCATATCGTTCTCTTTCAGCATCTTGCTGATACGATAAGCAAATACATCTTCATAAGAAATATCGTTGCTGATTGCAGTCAGATGTGACGTTTCTGAACATGTCTGAGTCAGGAAGTCTGCATTTTGAAAACAGTCATGCGACATATGTTCTGCCATGGTAGCACTTGCACCATTTCCGCAGAAAAAGAACATACCTCTTTCTTTTCTCTTCCTTTCACATACATCTATCCACTGTTTCAAAGCTTCATCTGCCTTTAAAACACTTCCCTTTGCATCCGTGGCAATCATACTGTCTAAACCTTTTTTAATATCTTCAAAATATGTTGCTGAGTAATTTATTAAATTCATAATTCTATATACCTTTCTTTAAATTTATTTATCCTTGACATTAAAATTCCTTCTGCGATTTTCCAGTCTTCTATTGTATCCAAATCACAGGATTCATCTTTGGGAATTACGTATCGTCCCAAATTACCGCCAAACACAGGGTTAATTCCTTCCTTCTGTAATTTCAGAAAAGTTTCCCGTTTCCAAGCTGTTAAAGCCCAACAAATAGTTTCAACCGGCTCCAGCAACTGACTATTTATCTTTTTTTCTAAAGAAAAATTCAGAGGTTTTCCACGAAAAAACGTTTCTTCCTTCTCTGCCATAACAGAAAGTACTGTATCAAAATCACCCTTCTCCAGATAATCGATGAACCCATGCAATGTTTCTTTCCGCAATAAGGGAGATGTGGGATTTATCATCACCACATAATCACATTCATGTTTTTCTAAAAATTCAAATGTAAATTCCCTGTTTGTCGCCTTATCATTAGCAAGCTCCTCGGGTCTCCTATGAAACTGTATTCCCATTGTCTTTACAATATTTCCCAGTTCCTCGCTTTCCGAATTCAACCAAATACTTTCAAATCTTTTATCAGCCTTTGCCAGTTCAATCGGGTACTGTATTAATGGTTTATCTCCCATATAGCGGATATTTTTTTTAGGAATTCGTTTGGAACCAAGTCTTGCTGGTATCATAGCTATAAATTTTTTACCCATAATACTTCTCCTTTATTTTTATTACCCCTTTTTTTATAAATACACTTTTTTTGTCAGCAGCAATCTGAGGGCGATGTGCCTCTTCCGGAAAAATCATTGAAAAATAACCTGGTCGATTTGAAATCTGAACACAGGTTTCTTGACTTCCCTCAAAAAACACAATATCTTCTTGGAAGTTATATTCTATTCTTTCTCTCAATTCTTTTCTTCTGAATATGTCTATACCTTCTATTCCTATTAGCGTAAACTGGATATCTACATATTGGTTATGTGCTTCTATGGCACAGTCTTCTCTCTTTTTCCCATCATAGACCATAACCCTTGCAAATATCTCATCCCCATCAATTTCATAATACCCTTCCTGCATCTGCTCATTAATACTACTTACAAAATCTTCAATTACTTTTCTCTTTTTTTTCGGAATGTACCATTTTAAGTTCTCCAATGTATCATAAACCATACGCATCTCTCCCATGTAACATGCAGCTTGTATCAAATGTTCCCTTATATCCATACACTTTACTATTCTATTCGTTTTATATGCCTCTTGTCAATAT
>CAZUKR010000059.1:0-16796 GCA_964620885.1 uncultured Eubacterium sp. | reverse complement strand
GGTTCAGCATATCGCGGTTGCTGTTGGAATGTCCGGTACTTATTGAGCCATCATGGCCTGTATTCATTGCCTGTAGCATGTCCAGACATTCTGCGCCCCGAATCTCTCCCACGATAATTCGGCTTGGCCGCATACGCAATGCAGTACGAATCAAATCTCTTATGGTAATCTCAAGCTCCCCATCCACTCCGGCATTTCTTGTTTCCAAACGTACCAGATTGGGGATTTCCTGCAATTGAAGTTCTGCTGAATCCTCAATTGTAATGACCCGCTCCGATTCCGGTATAAATTTTGAAAGAGCATTGAGAAAGGTAGTCTTTCCGGAACCAGTACCTCCTGAAATAAAAATATTGTACCCTGCCCTTACCAACTGCTTCAACAGATTTACACATTCTCTCCCTATGCTTCCCCGGCGTTCCATTTCTTTCATATCCAGTGGATTTTTAGGAAACTTTCGTATTGTTACTGCCGGACCATCCAATGCAATGGGATGCAGTACTACATTTACTCTGGAACCGTCTGCCAGTCTGGTATCCGCAATGGGCTGGGCTGTATTTATCATACGGTTATTGCTTCCCACCATCTGCTGAATAATATCCTCCAGCTTCTCTCTGGAAGAAAAATGTTGTTTCCACAAATACAGGCTGCCTTCTGACTCATAAAAAATCCTGCCAGCCCCGTTGACCATAATCTCCGTAATGTCATCCCGCTCCAACAGCTCCTGCAAAACATCCAGCCGCCGTAAGGAGTGAAATACCTGTGTCCGCAGTCTGCAGCGTTGTTTTAAGGAAAGCATCTTTTCTCTTCCATACCGGCATATTTCCTGATCTATTACTTCCAGAAGCTGGCTTTCATCACTTTCTCTTGTAATATCCAACTGCATGAGAACTCTTTTTCTAAGCTCTTCCACTTCTTCCTCCAAGTATTTCCCTGATATAGTCACCTGTCTCTCCCCAAATCCATTGCTGCATCAGACATCCCGGCATAAGCATTTCTTTACTCCAGTTGGGCAGGGACAGCCATGATATCTTTTCTTCTAACTTTAAATCTCCCTGCCGTTTTACCATATCTTCAAATGATGCATTGATTCCCTTTGCAAGTACATTCTGTTCCTGGGGAATATAGATTCTGCTGCAGCTCTCCCACACTTTGAAGAATCCCGGAAACATTGCTCCCATTTCCAGTATAATTATGTCATAGGAGCTTTTCTGCTTCAGCATTTCTATCAAATCAGCATAATCCTCCTCCTGCAGTTCACATAAAAGATGTCCATCCCTTACCGGCGGAATATAGTCCATGTTTTCCATGGAGTATGTAAACCTCCCCATCTCCACCCGATTTTTTTCCTTTGCGTTCTGGCAGAAATACATTACATCCAGCAGATCCTGTTCATGTTCCTCCTGAAACCACTTTTCAAATCCGCTGCATTCCTTAAAACTGACATACAATACTTTTTCTGTTTCTGCCAGAAGTGATGCCATGGTAACTGCCAGCGGTGTCTGCCAGATACTTTGCTCCGGGGAAAACCATCCCCATACCTTTCCCTTTTCTCCGATTATTTTGATATCATCTCTTTGATATCCCTCGTAATACCGGAAAATACTGCGTATAAGCTGAGATACCGGCTGGTATTTTTCCACTGCAGGAATACTTTCTGCCCTTACCTGTTCTTGGTTTTCACACAGATATATCCAGAGCACACCTTTTTCTCTCTCTATTTCTGCCTGAATCCATGCTTCCTCCAAAAATGCCTTTCCTAATAGCACGATTTGAAATTTTTCTTTGTTATACTGTTCTTTGAATCCTTTCCTGGAAGTGAAAAAGCTGCCGGAAAAGTTCTTCCCCTGCTCTATGGAAAACCAGGTACTGATACACTCCCCATAAGATTGGTTCTCGTCACATACTGCAATTGACAATTTGCTCAATAAACCACCCCCAAAGCCGTTAAAAAACCTATTAATATTGCAACTGAAAAATGAATGAAATTTTGTTTTCCATCAGATTCTCTGGGATATTTTTTTAATTTTCCTGATATCATAAACTGATACAGATAATCCCGAAAGATACACAGACGTGAATATAGATTATGATTATAGATAAGTTTGCACAATGATATAACTGCTGCTGCCAAAAAACCAGCCCCAATCGTCATACACATTATTTTAAAATTCCAAATACTGCTAATTACGGAAAACAATTTGATGTCGCCTGCCCCAAGGACACGCGCTAGAAACATAAGATAAAATAAGATAACCGGTATAGACGCATTTATTGTAAAAATTCCAATTCCCTTTATCCCATATTCCCCAATTTGAATAAAGAGTCCCAGGAAAAGCCCACTTACAATCAGCCGGTTACTGATTCTGCAGGTTTTGATATCCATCCACACTGCAATACTTAACAGAAATAGTGTCAGGATTATTTTTATATCCCCAATACATCACCTCTCTTTTGTATTTGGATTATAAATCATGTTCTTTTTATTGTAAAGCCTATTTTGAAAAGTTTTGTATTTTTGTGAATGTTCTACAACGAACGGTAAAACATTATTCCATATAACAGCGCAAACCCGCTGATACCAAGGCTTCCAATTGTCAAAGCGCTGACTGGGTTGACCCCCACCGATACCGTAATATTTTGCCCTTCCAGTATCTTATTCATAACGCATATCCCCATGACCCCAACGGCTGCGCGACTTAAAAAAACGGCTGCTGCCCTTGCCTTCTGCTTCATAATTCCCATAAAAAGTACTACCAGGCAAATACCCCCAATAGCTATCATTCCATATTCTCGTTCCATACTTTGTTCCATTTCATTCTTTTTTAAAATATATAACATTTTGGAAAATTTTATGACTTTTTTGTATAGATTGGAATTTTCTGCTTATACTTAGTAAAAAGAGGTTTTTGTTTTGTCTTATTTATGAAAGGAAAGGGGTTCACATGTTTCAGAGTTCAAAAAAGCAGATACACTATTCTACTGCATACTCTCTACTACTAGATGACCTGGAAAAAGCCAAATATGATTTGGCACTTGCCTATGATAATTTTGAGAATGCTATGGATCCAGATTTGATAGACTGCTGTATCTATCAGGTAAATGCCTTACAGATGCGCTATAAATTTCTACTTACCCGGGCAAAGCAGCTGAGTCTGGAAGAGTGCACCAACAAAGTAGAAGCCCCTTCTCTCAGCGCCCCTGTTCAACAATCTTAAGAACAAAGTGCCTTCTCCCTCAAAATTGAGGGAGAAGGCACTTTGCTGCGCCGCGTGTTGTCGCCTCTGCGACTTTTTCCTATGCAAGGAATCCTCTGGAAATTTCAGAGCCTTGAAGGCTCTCTGTTAAAGCACCTTTTTGATACGTCATACCTGCAACTACCTGCTGTGCATGCTGCATCAATGGTTCTGAAGTATCATGCTGTGCAGCTTCCCAGAAGCCATCGTAGAGATTCTTCAGAACCTTTTTTGCATCCACAATATTCTGGGATGTATTTTTTACTATGGCAAGTGCCAGTAGCTCGTTTATAAATCGATAAAGTGCATGCAGCTCTTTGGATACCGGATAATTAAAATCCAATGTTCCCATAAGCCTTCTTACCACCTGTTGTGCCTTATGGATTGAATTCTTAAATGCAGAATAATCTCCGGACTTCTGTGCTTCCAGAGCCTCTTCCAAATAGGAAAACAGGATATCATAAATAATAATTATCATTTCACCACGATTACAGCAGCTAAGCCTGCGGGTAAAATCCTGTTTCTTTTCATCTTTCATATATTACCCCCTACTGCAACAACTGAAGAACCTGCTGCGGAATATCATTTGCCTGTGCAAGTACAGATGTTGCCGCCTGAGATAGTACATTGTATTTTGTATATTCGGACATCTCTTCTGCCATATCTATATCTTCAATACGGGAAAGTGCTGCTGTCATATTCATCTCTGTTCCCTCCAGACTGTTTATCGCAGAATCCAGACGATTCTGGTAAGCTCCCATTCTGGAACGTGCCTCACTGACCTTTGCAATTGCCTTATCAAAGCTTGTAATACCATTTCCGCCGCCCCCAATTGTCCGCACATCTACATCGTCAATATAAAGGGTTTTGGATGAAATTTCCGGAATTCTTACATCCATAGTCTGATTTTCATTTGCCCCAATCTGAAGTGTCATGGTTCCAATTGTAGTAACCTCAAGGGACACATTTCCGGCTACCCCCGGCTCTACTTCATAATTCATTTCAAATCCGCTTCTATCAGTTATTTTCACATGGGTTCCTTCTGTAATCATGGTTGCCTGAGAAGTAAATCCATTATTACCAGACCCGAAGGATACCTGTACATCCGTTCCATTTTCTGTATATCCCACTGCTGGGACTCCAAGATAAGCCGACAGGATTGGATTGTCGCAGCTTACGTTTACTTCTGCTGAAGAACCATATTGATCGGATACAAATACCAGAGTTCCCCCGCGGGATACATCCGTAGGCACATATCCCGCATTTTCTGGTGTTCCTCCTGTTGCTGCAATATTTCCTACTACCAGAAGGTTTACATTTCCGGTTTCGGCTCCTGCGCGAAGCTTTTCATATACCTCTTCAAAGGTATCTCCTGCCTTAAGTTCCACTTCTACTCCATTAATCACCACAACTCCCTCCTGTGCCGGGGTAATTGGTGTTGGAGCTGGTGTAGACGCAACCGGAGTTCCCACTCCTACTGCGTGTTCTGCAGCACCGGTAACTCTGATGTCATATGTTCCGGCTTTTACACTATCGGAAATTTCTATTCTGCTGATTCCTCTGGTATCTGGATATACTCTGATATCCTGGCTTCCATCCAAAAGATTCATGGTATTGTATTCTGTATCTCTGGAAACACGGTCAACTTCCTCGGTAAGAGATGTAATCTCTGACTGAATTGCCTTTAAATCATCAGGTGTATTGGTCTCATTGGCTGCCTGTACAGAGAGCTCACGCATTCTCTGGAGCATACTGGCAACTTCACTCAAAGCACCATCTGCTGTCTCTAACACGGAAACTCCATCGGATGCATTTCGGGATGCCTGATTCAGCCCTTTAATCTGGGCATTCATTTTTGTAGCAATTGCCATTCCTGCGGCATCGTCGGATGCGTGATTAATCCGAAGACCGGTAGACAGGCGTTCTAAGGATGCGGTTAAGCTATTTTCTGTTCTCAGCAGCTGCTTATTGGAAATAACTGCCGCCATATTGTGATTTATTTTCATATTCTGCACCTCTCTTATGGTTTGTATATCGGCGTCCCTGCCTGAAATATTAAGCCGTCTACTCCATTTTCCGGCTGTTATACTTTTTTAATCTTGTGCTTTCTCAAGCTGTTTTACTGTACCGATAAATACTTTTGCCATTCCGTACAGGGTTGTGGTCTGCACCTGATACTCTTCCTCAGGCTGCTGGCTGATATCTCCATAAGTTCTGTCTTCCATGGAAAAACGGGCCAGATTAAGTCCTTCACTTTGGATAATATCCAGATTCGGGTACAGTGTTCCATCTAGGCTTAATTCTTCCTGAAGAATATCCTGTTGTTCTTTTAACATATCTGTGGTCTTTAAGGAATCCGACGCGATATATCCCTTTACCTTTTCCCCTTGTACCTGGAATCTGGCTGCCACTTTACCAAAGGTGGGAGAATCAAAAATAACATCTACTCTTCCTCGTTTCTCTGTTCCTCTGACAATTTTAAGCTGCACATTGGTAAGCTCATCCCCCACCAGCACAGGTATGGCATAATTTTCTTCTTTTGCCATTCTGGTTCCCAGTTCAATTTCCTGCCGCAGTACTTTTAAGTCCCTGACATCAAGGCTTTGAACATTGGGGGCTTCTACCATGGTCTTCATGACATTTTCTGCTGTTTCTGCCAGCTTTTTCTGTGCCTTTGCCATGTCTTCCGGTGTCTTTACTGCCTCGCCAAACTCTTTCAGAATTCCTTCTTTGACTTCTTCTAAATCAATTTCCGGTTCTTCCTCTTTCCGTTCAAACAGTGTTTTAAACATCCCATTTCTGTTATGCAGCATCTGGTTTGCCGCCAATACATTAAAAGCTGTGACCGGCATATCATATCCGGTAAGCATTTTCAGCACCTGACCTTCTGCTTCCTTCGCCATGGAAAATGTTTTCATCTGCTCCTGATAATATTCCTCTTCAGAGGCCTTATCTACTTCTGCATGTTTGAGCTGCCACAGGAGCTCTTCCGGCGTCAATTTTTCCACAGCTCCCTGTGCTGCTGTCTGCTCCATTCCTTCGGGTGTCATCATTCCAAAGGCTTCTTTGGCACAGTCAGTCTGGTAGGAAGCCTCTATCTGCTGTGATATGCTTAATTCCTGGGTATTTACCGTGTCTGCTTCACCGAAGCTGTTGTCTACCGACACATCAATCCCCGGATTACGGTTGGTCCTTACGGCTGTCAGGAGATTTTTCATGCTCAGCTCTGCGCCCTGATTCATCAATGCTCCGATAACAGCTCCATCTGTTTTATCAATCTGATTCAGCAATCGGTATATGCCAATATAGCTGTCTCTCTCCTCTGGGCTGACTTCCTGTCTCTGTTCCATTTTCCAGAGGTATTTGCTGAACTTTTCCTCTCCCCCTGCGTCTATCTTTTGTTTGATTTCTTCTGCCTTGGCATTGAGGGTACTTACGTCCATTTCCAGCGGATTGATACCCTCTCTTATCATTTCCATAACCACAGAAGGAGAAAGCTTCTGGAACAATACCTGTACCTTCTGATCTGCAGCCTTCATCTGCGCAATGGAGTCTTGGGTAATATCTAACTGGTTATATGCCAATATTCTTACCGCTCTCTGATTGGACTCTGTTACCTCTAATCCTAAATCTGTTAATATATCATCCACATTATGGAATGCCTTCTGAATGGAATCTCCCATATCTGACCTTGGTGCTGTCATTAATGTCTCATAGGCTTCCCCAGCCCGCTGAAGTTCTGCCTTTAAGGCATTACCGTCCTCATGCAGGGAATTAACGGTATGTACTCCTATATCCTTCGTTCCCAGTACATAAGCAGGAGCTGTCTTTACTTCCTCTGTCTTTCCTACTGTCTCTGCAAATAATGCTGCATTTTCTTCTGTAGGTGCAATTCCATTTTGCTCTAACAAGCCTTTATAATAATCATTTTCCTGAGCTTTCAGTTGCTCTATCAGCTCTTCCAATGGCTTTGTTTCTATGTTGATTCCTTTTTTTAGCAGGGCATAATTCGCCTCGGCAGTCATCATCAACCGAATTTCTTCTAATTGACGTCGTGCTGTAATATATTTTATATCTTCTTTTGCATACTCTGGAAAAACTTGCTGGACTTCTTCTTCCCCAGCCTCAACTTCTGCACTGTTATGAGCTGCTGCAAGATTTTCAATTGTAACCGGCTGCCCCTTCTGCACCACGATCCAGATATCTTCATCTGTAGCATTTTCTACAATTTCTGCCGCCTGCTGTGCTTGGTCTGCCAGACTATAGCCATCCAGAACCAGTGCATCCTGAGGCCGTCCGCCCTCTGAAACAGCAGTCATCATACCTTCTATTATCTTTTCCATATCCAGCGGAACTTCCATCTGGTACAAGTCGGATACATAGCTGAGATTTTCTGCTGTAAGAGGAATATCATTATCAATCATCCATTGACTATAGTCTAATGTGGTCTTATTGACTTCCAGTCCTGCTTCTTTGATGACCTGCTCTACCTGCTTTTGAAACTTCTCGTCCATAGCAGTCTCCTGCTTTGCTGACACCGTAGCTTCTCCAGTACTATGCTGAGCCTTGTACATATTTTCTACCGTTGGTGGAAGTTCATTTTCTACCATATATTTTACGGTTTCTTCACTGCATTCTGTTAAATCTGCTGCCTGTTTCATGGTTTCCTGACAGTCAGAAATATTTTCCTGAGTGACTGGCAAATCTGCTGCTGAAATAGCCTGCTCCATCTGATATGCCATACCTACGGACCCCAGCATCTGAGTCATCTGATCCATACTCAGATCATCTCCAAAAATGCTGACATCCACTCCTGCCTTGGCAAGCTCCATTTTAATTTTGTCCATTTCAGTTACAACTGTCTTTACTTCCGTACTGTTTAAAGAAAAACCGTCTTCTTCCATCTTGGAACAATCCTTGGAGGAAGCTGTATTTGTTACTACCTCCATACGCTCTTTATAGAGCTTTATATCCATGTTCTCTGCTTCTTGACGGATTTTCTCCATTTCTGAATCGGAATCTCCAGAAAAAAAGGGTTTGTCCACCGTTGTCTGTTGCACAGAACGCACCTTGCCGGTTGATTTCTCAACCTGCTTAGTGGTGGTTTCCTGTGTTTGAACGTTAACATTCCCTTTTACTTCTACACTGTTATTTGATTTGGTAATTTCCATTAAATTACTATTATCTACTCTCATGTCCGCGCTCCATTATTCTTATAATCATAATGTTTTATTTTCATAATTACTATTTCGGTAATAAGCGCTTAAAACTTTAGTTCAGATTCTTATTCTATATAACCAAGAAAGATATTTCCTGCTGCCTGAAACATTTCATTGCTGTCCTGAAGACCCTTTTTGTAGGTGGTATTTGTTTGAGGATCGTAAATAATAGTATTGTGTTCATCATACCCCACTATGAGCAGTGCTTCATTATTCACTACTGCAAACACAGGCGCCTTTAAGTTTACATAATACAGCACCTGATCTACACTGCATCCAGCGAGATCTATAATTTTCCGGTCTGATAGTGCTTCCGTTAATATCTGTTTTGGTGTTTCTCCCTGTGCCAAAAGCCCCTCTACATCTATGCTGGTATTCTCTATCTGAAGAATCGCGGCCAGACATCTTGCCGTTGAACTGCTTCCTGTCTGTTCAAAATCAACGGCTGCATTCCCAATCACAGGCTGAGTGGATTTCCTTCCTCGCCGCCAGATATATTCCTGCTTATTTCCAATCACAACACCTATGCTGGTGTCTGCGGCACTCACTGCTTCTGATACAAATGGAGTTACTTTAACGATTTTTCCTGCACTGTATACATAATAATTTTCCTGCTGATAATCCGTATCCAATGTTACACTGCGGTCTTCCTTCACCATAATCTCTTTTGGAACTACAATTTGCGGTGATTCTTTTAATTCTTCTTTCTCACCATCAAACACCAGTTGAACCACTCTCTGCTTCTGCTGTGATTGAACCATTTCTACCGCAATTTCTTTTCCTGATTCTAGCTGTTGGTTCTTAATGGTATCCTGCTCTGCCGGAACATAACCTGCACCGCCTTGAGATACCCGGTCTAAAAAGATTGTCTCATTTTCCACATATGCTTTTGTAATATAATAACCGTTCTTCTGATAATCTTTTATTGCTTTTGATGCTTCATCTACAATCTGCACCCGATACATTGGAAACTGAATATTTCCTGCACTGTCATTTACCACATCGGACTGTCTCGCAGCTCCATATACAAAGTCACCCTGAACAAATCCAACGGGAAGCAGATACTCTCCCTGTTCTGCTTTTATCTCACGAATTCCTTCTCCCTCCAGATCCATTACGCTAATACGTTCTGCATTATATCTGCTCTCTGATTCCTGCCATGCAATATATCTTCCTGATTCAGATACTGTATATCTGCCTGATTCCAGTCCAGTCAGTACCTCCTTGCTCTCTCTGGTATAGAGGTCAATACGGTAAAGAGTGTCATCTGCCAGCAGATAAAAGATATTTCCGTCACTGACATAAAATATATTTCCCCACTGGGCTTTCAAAACTTCATAGGATTTATCCGACGGAATAAATGCTTCTTCCTCCGTAGTATTTCCAACGCTGTCGTAATGGTATACGGCTATTCCTGTTTTTCCTTCATGGGTTCCCCGGTTCATATATCCGTAGATTACAAAATCCATGCTTCCGGTTTCATCTATTTTTATGATTTCTATCTGATGCTGTGGATTGTTCTCTCTATCTTCTATCCCCTCCGCCCCGCGGAAACTGTACACTTGGGAAAGCCGGTTATCGTCCCTGCTGTAACTCCACAATTCACCTTCCTGTACAAAGGCAATCACGCTTCCTCTTTCATTCGACATATATTCCACATCATGGGAACATACACCCAGAGAAATTTTATCCGCTTTTATGCTGTCATTTTCTCCCTGAAAAATTTCATTCATGGTACGCTCATAATTCAGCAGATGCATACGACCGTTTACGCTGCTGTAACGTACCCGGTAATATTCTTCTACATTATAATATTCTATTTCTCCGTTCTCTCCTCTTGCTGTCACCACATATTTTAAAACAATTGTATTATAAGACGATCCAATTTCTTTAATGGAAGGCACGGGCTTTTCCAACCGTTCTCCTTCAAAGTCTGCCCAAGTCACCTGGGCAAGGCTGGAATTTATGGTTACTCTCTGAAGTGTTGTGTTATCTCCCTGCACATTGGGCTCTAAATAGGTGGCAAGACTGCTTGTATTTTCACCGCTGAAGGTCTGCTCATGAAAATTCATCACAAAATCTACAGATTCTTTCACAAAGTATCCGCTGTCTCTTATGATTCTGGTGTAATAATAAACACTCTTACCCTCGCTCTGTACAGTCAGAATCAGCATATACTCGTTTCCTTCTTCCAGTATATTTTCAAACTGCAGTTTCAGGTCGATAGCTCCATCTTTCTGAGAAAAGCTGTCTATTTTCCCTTCTTCCATCAACCGCTCCATATCCATGGTGCGTACCTGATAGGAAATGTCCTCTATCTGATTTTGAAATGCTTTTATGGTAACCGGAAGTACTAAATCGCTCCCCAGGGGTACGATGGTATCTCTGACACCTGTTCCGTCCATTTCCGTGGTATATCCATATAATTCATTTACATCCGTTCCATTCTCCTGAAGATACACTACAGGCAGCGATGCTTCGGACATTTTAGTTGTAAGATCAACATTCGTCTTATGTGTCAGCAAATTTGTTACAATAATTGTCACGCCAAAAATTGCAGTCAGCACAATGGCTTTTAAAACACCTTTACGCATGATGTCCGTCCTTTCTATTCTGTAATGCTTCTAATGTTGGAGATGCATGGAAAAATTCTATAACTTCCCGGTAACCGCTGTTGTCTTTCTTACCGCCTTTTTTCACTCCACGAATTAATATATTCTTGGGGGTATGTTCCATGTCAATAAATTCCAGTATCTGAACCTGATACCCCTTACTTTCCAGTATTTCCGCACGCAGCGCATCCGTAAGGAGGGCTGCCATCCGCTCCTTTATCAAACCATATTTCAACACCGGTTCCAGCAATTGATTTTCTATTTGTTTATTCAGTTCATGCTGACAGCATGGTACAGACAATATTACTTTTGCCCCCCACCTCACAGCCTTGTCCAACGCATAATCGGTGGCGGTGTCACAGGCATGAAGTGTTACCACCATATCTACAGCATCTACTTCTTCGTACTGGGCAATATCCCCTACAAAGAATTCTAAGCCACTGTATCCATATTTTTCTGCAAGATGATTACACTGTTCAATTACATCTGCTTTCAAATCCAAACCAATAATCTTCACCGGATATCCCTTTAATTCCTTGAGATAGTGATACATTGCAAAAGTCAGATATGATTTGCCGCATCCAAAGTCCAGTATAGTAATTTCACGATTTTGGGGAAGTTCCGGCAGTATATCCTCTATGAATTCCAAATAACGGTTTATCTGACGAAACTTGTCATATCTTGCATTAACAATTTTTCCTTCTTCAGTCTGAACACCTAAATCCACCAGAAATTCTACTTTCTTTTCTGGATCCAGAATATATTTTTTCTTTCTATTATGAGACAAATCTACTGATTTTACACAGTCAGAACCCTTTTTTTCTTTTATAGTCACTTTTCCCTTTTTACTGATAAGCACTGTAGCCTGTCCCTGATTTGAAACTGCTTCCATCTGCCTGTATTCCGCCATCCAATTTACAATCTGTTCTACTGCTTCTTCTCTGGACAAATTTTTGTGATAAACCTTTTTTTCTCTATATTCACTTGCTTGAAATACCAGCGTATCCTTAACCAAAACCGGGCGAAGATGGATTTTCCCAGCTTCCTCCCGGTTCCGTGGATTACTGATAACAATCTGCACAAGATTTTTATTCAGATATTTATATAAAATTTCGCGTAATTCTTCCATTTTAAACCTTTCCTAATATATGGTTTTCCCTGTTTTCTCTTTCAGTTGAAAAGTATATCACAACTACTGCAATTTTACCACCATCTACGGCAACGTTTGTGCCGACATCTCCGCTGATACATTTCGTTAAATAGAAGCACCTCTATGATATTCTGCAGCCCTTTATCTCTTGGGGGACGCATTCCCGGTCTTGGCGGCCGCGGCATCATTCCCGGTCTTCTGGCCATCACCATAGTTCCTTCCATTGGCAGTTCTTCTGCCTGCATATTTTCTTCGTATTGTTCTGCCTCAAAGTCTCTGATATTCATAGTTTTACCCGAAACTGAATCGTATATCCGGTCTAAAATTTGTCTCAGCATCAGACGGTCTGGTGTTTCGTCAAACATCAGACTGCCTTCATATTCCATTTTATCACATTCATCTTCTACCTTTTCCTGAATGGTTCTGATTTCTTTGGGATACATATCCTTCATTTTATCTAAGTCCCTGGCATATTCCACTTCTTCCAGATAAACACTTTGTCTTGGATATGCCATGTAAAAAGGCATTTTTGTGGTATTTGTGTTCCAAGTTTCATATAAAGAGTCCTGTCTATAATCCACAGTCTTTCTCCCGTTTCTTTTATCTCTATACTATATGCTCCCACATTTTTTCTGACACACCTAACCCACAGTCAGCAAAAACAATACCGCAGCAAGCTCATATGGTAAAAATGATAATAGTCCCAACTGCTCCGTAAGATCTATTTTCCCCAACTTATACCCATAATAAATACAGCCTGTAATATAGTCACTACCTTCCCGCAGTGCTAATTCAGCCAATTTGGATGCAATTTCTACGCCTGTTTTTCTATCAAATACTTCAAGATCGGAATACTCTTCTTTTTCCCCCAGTTTTCCCAAAAGCTCTTGGATGAAATCTTTTAAATGCCATGGATTTTGGGAGGGTATATCAAATATTTCTCCACAAATTTCAGCCGCTCCGGTAAAGTAATCTTCTATATTATATATACTTCCCGGCTTTTTAATATGATCTTCTATATTTCCGCAGAGATGCTTACTATCTCCCGGCTTTGCAAACCGGCTAAAAGTTCCCTCGGTGAGATAGGCTTCCGTCCTTGCTACCCTGGTTACAAACTCCCGGATAGCTACCTTATAGTCTGCATAATCCTCTTGAAAAAAATGATAATTTTTGCCCGTCATACCACCAAATGTCTTCATGGCATCATAATATCCCATCTGTATATTATCATCCAATACCCGGCGCTCAAAATTCATCATAGTACCTAGTGAACGGCTGGGTGTAATATACACCACATAGGGCTTATTCACATAGTTGGGATGAACGGGATTGGTATGAAGATCTATGGCAATCACTTCATCTGCCCCCATTTTTAGTGCAAGGTCTATGGGAAGGTTGTCATAGTAGCATCCATCCAGATATGTTTCCCCGTCAATCTTGTGCATGGGAAATACCGGGAATATGGAGGAGGAAGCCATAATAAAATCTTTTAATTTTCCATAAGGTATCTCTTCTTTGGTAAGCCCCATTGCTTTCATGGATGATATCTGAACTGTCACCAGTCCATAATCTATATCGGATTTACGAATTTTATCTTCATCAATCATCCGGTCAATAAATTCCCGAAATGGAGAAATATCTGCTCCCTTGTTCTTAACATACTTTTTTAAAAAAGGGCCAATCAGCTCTCTCTGGTTATACATTCCTTCGATAGTGGTTGTAAGATTCACCCCGTCCCTCATTACGTCTTCCATTCGTATGGTATTCCACAATTCACATGCCATGTCATAATCCTGAGTTACCATTAGTGCTCCGGTTATGGCTCCTATGGATGTTCCCGTCACAATATGATAATCAATGTCCAGCTCTTTTAACACCCGCCAGACCCCCAGTTCATATGCTCCCTTTGTGCCCCCTCCGCAAAGTGCTATCGCCCTTCTCATAAGGATTCCCCTCTCTTTCCCGCCGATTTTTATTTCATAATTATAGCATGTTTGACGTCTTTTTGTCACTCTGCTATACTTGTTTGGAAACTTAACAAAAGGCAGGTAAACATATGAATATGCAAAAAGCAATTCTTTTAATAAGCTTTGGTACCAGCTATGCGGAAAGCAGAAAAAGGACCATAGACAGAATCAGAAAAGATGTTGGGGAAACCTTCCCTGACTGTGAAATTTATCATGCATGGACCAGTAAAATGATTATTCATATTTTACGGGAACGAGATAATATTCACATTCCAACCATTGAAGAAGCTTTGACACAGATTATAGAGGATGGTGTTACTGACTTAACGGTACAGCCTACCCACCTGATTAATGGTCTTGAGAATGATATTATGAAAGAAACCATTCTTTCTATGGCTCCTTCTGATATGAATATTCGTTTTGGCAATCCTCTTCTTACTACTACAGAGGATCATCATCAGGTACTGGAGGCAGTAATGAAGGAATTTTCTGGTATTCCTTCGGAGGATGCCCTTGTATTTATGGGACACGGAACTACACATTATGTAAACTCCGTCTATGCCGCTCTGGATTATACCTTAAAAGATATGGGATATGGCAATACCTTTATGGGTACCGTAGAAGCATATCCTGATTTAGATGTACTTATCCGTCAGGTAAATAGCACCGCTGCCCGCCGAGTTCACCTTGCTCCTTTTATGCTGGTGGCAGGAGATCATGCTAATAATGATATGGCGGGAGAGGAAGAAGATTCCTGGAAATCAAGATTTGAAAAGGCTGGATATGAGGTTGTCTGTCATCTGAAGGGACTTGGAGAATATGAGAGTATACGGGAAATTTATCTGAATCATTTGCGGGATGCATTGGATTCATAACAGAAGAAAGAGAGAAGCTCCTATCTTTACGATAGTTGCTTCTCTCTTTTAAATTTCTATCTGCTTCCCTTACAGAAACTGCTCACCATATCCGTAATGCTCTACTACATAATCAATATCTTTATCGCCTCTTCCGCTTAAGTTAACCAGAATAGATCCCTGACCCATTTCCTTTGCCCGGCGGATAGCGTAAGCTACTGCATGAGAACTTTCAATTGCTGGAATAATTCCTTCGTAGCGGGACAATTTGAAAAATGCTTCCATTGCCTCCTCATCATCTACCGTCTCATACTTTACTCTTCCAAGATCATGTAAAAATGCATGTTCCGGTCCTACGGAAGGGTAGTCCAGACCGCTGGCGATGGAATATACCGGTGCCGGCTCTCCCTTGCCATCTTTTAACATAATACTTTCAAATCCGTGCATAACACCTTTTTCGCCGTATTTCATAGATGCCGCATGGTCACCCAGTTTTTCTCCACGGCCTAACGGCTCAAGTCCCACAATTTCCACCGGATCATCCAGAAATGGAATGAACATTCCAATGGAGTTGCTTCCGCCTCCTACACAGGCACAAACCACATCAGGATCGATTCCTGTCAGCTCACGGAACTGGTCTCTTGCTTCATATCCTACCACAGACTGGAAATCACGTACCATCAGTGGAAATGGATGTGGTCCTAATGCAGAACCAATACAATAAATAGAATCTTTATAATTCTTTGCATAGGATTCAAACGCAGAATCCACCGCTTCCTTTAAGGTTTTAAGACCATGGGTTACAGGCACTACTTTTGCTCCAAGAATTTTCATTCTGGTTACATTGGGTGCCTGCTTTGCAATGTCAACCTCTCCCATATGTATTTCACACTCCATACCAAAGTATGCCGCTGCTGTTGCCAGAGCCACTCCGTGCTGTCCAGCTCCTGTCTCTGCAATAAGACGTTTCTTACCCATAAACTTTGCCAGCAGGCCTTCTCCCATGCAGTGATTCAGCTTATGTGCTCCTGTATGATTCAAATCTTCCCGTTTCAGATAAATCTGGCAGTTTCCAATTTCTCTTGAGAGACGTTCACAGTGATATACCGGAGTTGGTCTTCCCTGAAATTCCTTGCGGATTCTGCGCAGCTCATTGATAAACTGTGAAGAATGACAAATTGTCTGATAAGCTTCTGTAATTTCTTCAAATGCGGGCTTCAATTCATCGGACAGATATGCTCCACCATATGAGCCAAACCGTCCATCTCTATCAGGATAATTTTTCAAATAAGTTCTATAGTCCATGTTCCTTCTCCTTTATCGTAAATTCTTCTTCTATTTTACTAGTTATAAAGGAGAAAGGCAATTACTTTCTAATTCTACCAGCTTATATATTGCCTTTGCCAGCTGTCTGTGACCTTTTTCATCCAGATGCTCCCGGTCTGCTTCACTTGCTCTGGTATAATCCGATGCGGCCAGAAAATCACAGTCATTTCTTTCTGCTATCTTTTGATACACCTCTTTTAATCTTTTCGAGACCTCTACAGATTCTTTGGAAAATTCAGGATCAAACTCCCGTTCCCAAACTCCCTCTTCCAGAAGGATAGGAGATACCAGCAATATCCTTATATTTTCATCCGCCTTTCGGATCTGTCGGATAAGCTTTTCAATTCCCCCTCCAATGATCTCTGGGGAAGCATGATAAATACTTTTGCAGTCATTGGTTCCAAGCATCAATATGACTCTTTCCAATGGATAGTG
>CAZUKR010000058.1:0-16947 GCA_964620885.1 uncultured Eubacterium sp. | reverse complement strand
AATATATTACTGGACAGCGGGAAGAATTTGGGGTTAAATATAGCTGGAGAAGGTGTTGGAGCGCTTATTGGAAAAGTAAGTAAGGTGGCAAGTGATGGGATTAAGCGTGGTAAAAAAACCGCAGATATTAAGAATCCTATATTGGATAATATTAGATCTGGAAGCGCGTTAAAAGATGATTCGCTGCATGCCTTTAACGATATTATAGATAATTATGCTGGTGATGCAACAAGGTTCTCTCTTATGGGTGGGGATGGTGTAAAACGTTCCCTTTATCAAATAGAAGGTTCTTTAAATGGTAAAAAAGGAATATTTGAATGGATTGTAGATCCAGATCCAACAAAAGGGATAACTCATCGTAGATTCATAGAGGGAGTTGACATAACGGGAAAGCCTAATGCGAGACCGTAGGAGGATATTATATGTATGGAATAGATATTTTTGACAATATAAAAATGCCATTGGATTGGTATATTGTTTATTATGGAATTAAAGAAAATTTATTAGATATTCAAATTGCTAGAGATTTTGCTCTTAGAAAAATGGAGGGGAGCAAAACAGTATCTCAAGAAGAACAGGAGTTATTATGGGAAATAGAGAATCAATTAGATGTGTTGGAAAAGATTGAGGAAATACCAAAACTTGAATTGGAATCAGATGAAAAAATGAAAATTGCAAAAAACAAAATTCGTATTGCGACAATTTTTGATTTAAGAAATCACGAAAAAGACATAAATGGACTGTTTCAAAAAATTGAAATGGTATATGCTGATTTTGATTATCCAGTGGATATGGAAAGTTTTATATCGTATATGCCTATTAATGACAATTATGCGCCTGCTGAGCATACCCAGGAGGAAAATGAAAATCGTTTGTTAAATAAACTTGATTTATTTATCGGTGAACAACTTAAGAAATATAAATAGAATAGATTTAATTCAAGTTAATGATGTTATTCAGGGGATAGGTTATAAATACCCTTATGCATGCCGGTAGAGAGAAATCTACTGGCTTTTTTCCACCTTCAAATCTACTTAAGTTTACCACGATATACAAAAAGACTGGACGTAAGACCCGTTTATGATTAAAATATATAAAAGACTCATATATAACATGCAGGAAGGATACTGTTTATTAATACAGTATGGTAGAGACAGGGGAAAAGAATGAAATATTATAAAAGGTTATTGGAAAATAAAGCCTATAAGGTCTTTGCAATTATGGCTGTTCCGATACTTCTGGGTATATTTATCTGTTATAAATCTTATGACGGTTACCAGGTAGAGTGGATCGTTTTTATAGCGGGATTAGTAGTTGCTTATCAGGGACTGGTTTTTATACCGGTTGTATCAAGATATGCACAGGATTTATCCGAATTTAAAGTAGAAGTAGATCAGGCATATATTTACATAGAGTTTCGAAAATATAAGTGGAAGATAAAGAGGGAGCATTTCCACGGCGGAGACTGCCTTATGTTTTTTGATGAACATCGTCACTTTATTACCATGAAAAGGGCATATCAGGTGTATAGTGCAATCTGCGATCTGCCACAGATAAAAGGGGAAAATCAATGTGGCGCAAAATATAAAATTGATTTAATTCCGGGTGCAGAAGTGGTGACGGAAGAAGAAAAAGAAAGATTTTGCAGAAAACTTAAGTTAAATAAAAATTGCTGGTTTATGAAAGTATGTTCCATATTTTGTTTTATAATTGGAATCTCGAGTTTTAATATAGTTAATCAGACGGTAGAAAAGACAGTACCCTATCTGATAGGCGGTCTGGTGCTGGGAGTTGGACTGGGCGTTACCTTTATACTGATGGGACGTATGGCTTTTCAAATAAGCAATGAGGGGAAAAAGGAATATAAATACCTTTTAAAACATGATTTATTTAAAGTCAGAGTTTATGCCTATGATAGACTAAGGGGCGGGGGAAAAAGCGGAGCTGCTTATTTTATTAAAATATCAGATGGAAAAGAACTGCAGTTTGAAGAGTGGCAGGAAGTGACAAAGAAACAATACGAGAGACCCAGGGATTTAGAATGGTATGCTTACTATTATAAAGAAGATAATGGGGCATATAAGGTGAGAGTTCTGGAACCAATGGGGCTATAATATCTTTAAAGTAAAGAATAAGGCATGTCCCGAAGCCATCCCGAATATTATAGTAAGGAGAAGATTTATTGGACAAGTTTTATTAGAAACAGATTAGGGTGTGAAAGGGTATTTTGACTACATGATACTACGGATTGCTTCGCACTCCTAAAACATTCGAAATCCGCCCTACTCGGGCTACTTTCTCACGTTTTGCGGGTCCCAAACTCATGCTTTTTCATGCAAGCATGAAAATCATGACCTTTTGACCCTAGTATCAAAAAAGAAAAATCAGGAGGATTTTATGTTAGATAAAATTGCGTTTATGGAAACATTACATTCGGTACAGGAGCTGGCAAGAACATCCCTTACTCCAATGTCAAAAGAAGAGATACAGACATATTTTAAAGATATGGAACTTACCAAAGAGCAGGAAGAGATGGTATATCAGTATCTTTTAAATCCCCAGGAAGAAGAAACCGAGTCTGGGGAGGCAGAGGAAAGTCAGGAGGCAGCAGAGCCAAAAGAGAAAGAGAAGAAAAATTCTGCCCGTTTCCAAATGTATCTGGATGAAATAGAAGAATTTCCGGAACTTACCAAAGAGCAGGAAGAAGATTTGTATGAAAGTCTGGCAAAAGGCGAAGAAAAAGCAATTACAAAGATTTCCAACCAGTGGCTGAAACGTGTGGTTGAAATTGCAGCAGAATATGAAACGGACAGCCTGATATTGGACGATATAGTACAGGAAGGGAATATCGGGCTTTTAATGGGATTGAACGACCTTCTTGGAAGAGAGGAAGCACAGGTAGAAGATGTGCTGAAGCAATATATAAAAGAAGCCATTGAAAGTTATATACAAGAAGAAAGTGGTGAAGGGGAACAGGAGAACAGCATTCTTGCCAAGGTAAGCCTTGTGCATGAAGCAAGGGAAGTGCTTGCAAGAGAATTGGGAAGCGAACCATCCATAGGTCAGTTGGCAGAGTATAGCAAGATTTCGGAAGAAGAGATTGCGGATATTATATCACTGGCGAAAAAGGTAAAGAGTGAACAGGGATAGAGGGGGATTATGAAGAAAAGATACGCAGTATTTGTTTCCGGTGTGGCTGTTCTTGCAATAATTGCCGGAATTTTCATGGGAAAAGAAATTTTTTCCGTAAAAGAGAAAAAACAGTCGGAGCCTGTGCCTGCCCCTGCGCAGGAGAAAAACGTAGAGGTGCAGGAACAGCAGATTCTGACCATATACGATGTTGAAGATGGATATATGCAGGTTCCATATCTGCACAATATTTCCAACCATACTTATGACTGGAATAATCTACATGAAAAAAATGGATTGAAATATTATATTGATGGAGAGGGAAATGTATCCAAAGCCGGAATAGATGTTTCTTATTTTCAGGATAATGTTGAGTGGGAAAAAGTTAAAAGTGCCGGAATTGATTTTGTAATGCTGCGTATGGGATTTCGTGGCTACAGTGAAGAAGGAAATCTGGTTGTGGATGAAAAATTTCACCAATACATTCAGGGAGCTCAGGCAGCCGGACTGGATACAGGCGTTTATTTTTTCTCTCAGGCAGTAAATGAAGAGGAAGCCAGGGCGGAGGCAGAGTTTGTACATCAGGAATGTGCTGGGTATGATTTGTCTTATCCAGTGGTTTTTGATATAGAGAAAATAAAGGGTGATACCGGTAGAACAGATGAGCTCAAACCGGAGGTGCTGACAGACATCACCATAGTTTTTTGCGAGAAAATAAAAGAATATGGATATAAACCCATGATTTATGCCAATGCAAAGTGGCTTACTACGAAATTACAGCTGGAGCGTCTGGAAGAATATGATGTATGGTATGCGGATTATCAGGAAAGTCCTCTGTATCCATACAAGTTTAAGATGTGGCAGTATACAGAAACGGGACAAATTGATGGAATAGAGGGAAATGTAGATATTAATATCTGGTTTCCGTAAAAGTACAAGACAGGGATTGTAAGGAAATAAAGCCAATGACTCCACGCGATACTAGATATGGGAATCACGTTCTATGTGATTCCCATATCTAGTATATACATACAATCCCATGATTTTAAATAGCATTGTGAGGACTGCGGATAACCGGCTGGATCTGCTGGTAGTCCAAAGCACAGGCAATGGTTTCTGGAAGAAGCTCCGTGAAGGCAGTCATAGAATTAGGCTTTGCCTGATAATTATCCTGTCCGAAAGGAACAAAATAAATATTTTTTGTATTCAGAAGAATACCGATATTTTTCAGATTCATACCAAGAGCATCATTGGTAGAAAGAGAAATGACCAAAGGACGGTTATTGCGCAGATGTGATTTAGCTGCCATCAGTACCGGTGTGTCAGAAATACCATTTGCCAGCTTGGAAAGGGTGTTTCCGGTACAAGGGGCAATTACAAGAATATCCATAAGCCCTTTGGGGCCGATAGGCTCTGCCTGGGGAATTGTAGTAATCGGTTCGTTTCCGGTAAGTTCACGGGCATGAGTAAGAAATTCACTGCTGTTGCCAAAACGTGAATTCAATGTTGCGGAATTAGTAGAGAAGACGGGCAGAAGATTGGCACCCGTCTGTTTTAATTCCTCCAGGGCGTGAAAAATTTTTTCGTAAGTACAAAAGGAACCAGTGAACCCAATTCCAATGGTTTTTTCTTGAAAGTCATATGCCATGATTTATCATCCTTTCTATGGTCTTACCTATTGCAATGCCTGAGGTCTGGGGACTGAATTTCCCGGGAAGACCGGGCAGGCGGAAACTGGGAAGGAAATATTCGGCAGTAATATCAGGAGAGAAACCAAAGGGGGCAGAAGCAATGTCAAAAATGTGACAGTTTCCCGAAAGGAGCTGCAGATCATTTTTTGTCAAAACCGTATCGGGTATGGTGTTGACAATCAGATTGCAGTGTGGCAGGATAGTGTCTTTTTCCGAAGAAGAAAGTGCTAAAAGCCCTGATTGATCTGCTTTTTCCTGTTTCTCAATATCCTGTTCCAGTACATAAACACGAGTTCCGAAATTGGACAGTAAGGGGCCGATAGCCTCCCCGCATCTTCCGTAGCCCAATAGGAGGGTAGTAGTGTTCGATAAAGAAAAAGGAGTATAGCGTATAAGTTCCGAAACAAGTCCTTCTGCCGTTAAGCGGGCATTTTCAGCTGAAAAATCGGGAAATTCTGCAAGGTTGTAAAGAATACCGCCCTGATCTGTCAACTGCTGATGAAAGGCTGCCGGCATACCATTGCAAAAAATAACCTGACCGGGAGAAAGCTGTCTTACAAGTTCTTCCAGTAAAACAAGTGAAAAATTCCTGTTTTTTTGAAATAGGTGTACACCATCCTGAGAAACGGGACTGGGTAGAAGAAGAACAGGTGTATCGTAAAGGGCCTCGGAAAGTAAATCCGTAACATGCACAGAGCTGTTAAAAGGAAAGACGGGAGTCTGAAAACAGGTAACAGTAAAGCCACAGGTAGATAGATATTCGGCGGCATAGGCCTGACGAAGGTCGCCGCCTAAAACAGTAATGTGTGATATTGCCATAGCATTCCTCTGAACTGCATTATCTCTAACATAGTATGCAGAAAAGAAAAAATGGTGTGGTATTTTTACCTGTTGGGTTGTAAAAATAACCCCTTGGTGTTTCTCTATTTACATCAACGTTGGGATTGCTATAATGGTCATATGGGAGGACGAGTGATGAAAGTCAGAATTGAAATTGAGGAAGATTTGCAAGTGGAAGAAGTAGTCATCCGGTGCAGCAGAATAGATGAACAAATTCTGAAAATACAGGCAGCTGTCATGGAACATACCGGAGGCAGGCGGCAGATTGCTCTAAAGAGTGCAGATACAGAGTATTATTTCCCTTTGGAAGAAATCCTGTTTTTTGAGACAGAAAGTAAGGTTGTATTTGCCCATACAAGGGATAAGATGCTGGAAACGGAATATAAGCTGTACGAGCTGGAGGAATTGCTGACCGGTTCCTTTATGAGGATTTCTAAATCTGCCATTGTGAATCTGGAACATATTTACTCCATTACCCGCAACCTTACCGCGTCTAGTGTTGTGGAATTTGTGCACAGCCACAAACAAATTTATGTATCAAGAAATTATTATAAACCGCTGGTAGAGAGACTGGCAGAAAAGAGGAAAAGGTTATGAGGAGAAAAAAAGAGGTCTTATGGGGATTGCTCTTTGTCCTGGGTGCAGTGTTCATAATGGTAAATAAGCTTGGTTACTTTCAGGATATCGGACTATTTACAGTGGTTTTTACGGTTGTAGTAATCGGGGTGCTGATTGACAACATATTACAGCGAAGCTTTGGTGGAATTTTATTCTCTCTGGCATTTCTATGTATTCTTTACGATAAGCCATTGGGAATTGAAGAGCTTACACCATGGCCCGTATTAACTGTAGCATTGCTGGGAACCATCGGACTGAATATGATTTTCAAGTCAAAGAGAAGAGAATGGAGGAATGATAAATTCTTTGGATGGAAAAATGGTGAATTCACTGGATGGGATAAGGTAAAGTACAAGGAAATTATTGACGAGGAAGGAGATGAGTGGGTGCGCTGTGAAGTAAGCTTTAGTTCTACCACCAAGTATATTAACAGTACAAATTTTAAAAAGGCGGATTTAGAAGTTTCTTTTGGAAGCATGAGCGTATATTTTGATAATGCCATAATGGACGGTGGAAGAGCCATCGTAGATTTGGAAGTTTCTTTTGGAAGCATGGAGCTATACATTCCAAGAACATGGAAGGTGGTTACCAATCTGGATAATTCCTTCGGCGGCTGTAAAGAGCATGGGACCTGTGACATGAGCAACGATGACAACATACTGATGATTAACGGTGACGTGTCCTTTGGCGGATTGGAACTCTATTATATCTAATGGAAAAGCAGGAATATACATTAAAGCGAAGCAAACGAAAGAGTGTAGCTATTATAATTGAGAGAAATGGGAAGGTGCTGGTAAAGGCACCTTCCTGGTTGCCGTTATATCGTATTGATAAGTTTGTACAGGAAAAGGCAGACTGGATAAAAAGAAAACAGGAAGAAGTCGCAAGTATGGAACAGATAGAAACGGCACATAGTTATGAAACAGGAGATACGTTTCTATTTGACGGGCAGGAATATACCCTGATAATCGTGCAGGAAGATAGAAATGGAAGTACCGTAGAAAAGGATTCTGCCGGACAGAAAATACTGGTGTCCGGACATGATATGGAGCCACAGAAGGTACGTCTGGTACTGGAAGGGTTTTACCGGAAGCAGGCAGAAGAGGTATTTAGAGACCGGGTAAAATACTGGCATTTTGTTCTGGAACAGCATACAAAGAATGGGGATCGGATAGAGCTGGGGAAGATTGCAGTACGAAATCAGAAAACCAGATGGGGAAGCTGCAGCAGCAAAGGAAATATAAACTTTAACTGGCGTCTGTTAATGGCACCAGGAAAAGTGTTAGATTATGTGGTGGTACATGAACTCTGCCATCTTGTTTATATGAATCACTCGGGAGCCTTCTGGGGATTGGTGGAAGAATTGCTGCCGGATTATGGAGAGCGCCGGAGATGGCTTAAGGAGAATAGTAGATTACTGAGATGGGAGGAATAAGAATGAAGGAAACTATATTACTGTTTCATTTTTCCGATAGAGAAAAGCGAAATAAAGTTGCAAGAGCATTATTTCCATTGAAATTAAAAATAAAAGAGGTGGAAAAGAAGGATTATCTTCAGCCCATAGGTTACCTTGCTGGAAATAAGGAAATTGCTTCCGTGGGGGAAGAGTACAGTGGAGAGGAACTGGAGGGAGAAATGCTGGTTATGGCAGGACTTTCCAGCGTCCGAATAGATATGGTATTAAAGGCAATACGAAAGTCAGGTGCCGGCAGTATTCCATACAAGGCATCCTTAACGCCCACAAACCAGTACTGGAATGCAGTACAGCTTTTTCAGGAAATACAGGAAGAACACGAAAAAATGCATAGGGGGAAAGAATAGAGATGGAATGGAAACAGCTCCTTTGTGAGGAACGGATTAGAAATTATAAAAAGGCCGGCTCCAGTGATTTACGATCTGAATACGAGAAGGATTATCACCGGATTATAGGAAGTGCTTCCTTCCGCAGGCTTCAGGATAAGACACAGGTATTTCCTCTGGATAACAGCGATTTTATCCGCACCAGACTAACGCATTCCATGGAGGTTTCTTCTTTTGGAAAGTCTCTGGGACAGAATATCGCCCAGAAAATTTTGAAAGAAGAGAAGGATGATGGATTTCTGCCGGAATATCAGGGATATATATGTGATATTCTGCAATGTGCCGGACTTTTACACGATATAGGGAATCCTCCCTTCGGGCATTTTGGAGAAACAGCTATCCGTGACTGGTTTAAAGAAAATCTGCCCCAAAAGACCTATCAGATGGCCGGAAGCGAGGAGGCAGTTCCGGTAAGTGAGGTACTCAATGAGCAGATGCAGAATGACTTCTATTATTTTGAAGGAAATACCCAGGCCCTGCGCCTCGTAACAAGGCTTCATTATCTGGTGGATGAAAATGGCATGAATCTTACCAAAGCATTGCTGGGTACTATAATAAAGTATCCCGGTTCCTCCTTGGAGATAAAGGCAACGCCCCATATTAAAAATAAGAAAATGGGATATTATTATGCAGAAAAGGAATTGTTTGAGGATCTCCAGAGAAGTCTTGGAACAAATGGAAACAGGCATCCTCTGTCTTTTGTACTGGAAGCAGCAGACGATATTGCCTATAAAACGGCAGATATTGAAGATGCTGTAAAGAAGGGATGTATTGATTATGAACAGCTTCTGGAAGAGTTAAAGCTGGCAGAAAAAAAGATAACAGAAGATAAACAGCGGGAAGGGTTTCAGAGGATGGTAGGGTATCTGGAATATAAATATAAAAAAGCCCGGGAACTAGGGCTGCAGAATGCTAAAAACAATGCTATCCAAAATTGGGTTATTTTCCTGCAGGGCTGGATGATTAATGCCGCAACAGAGTGTTTTATAGAACATTATGATGAAATTATGGACGGAACCTATGGAGATCAGGGGGAAGATTTATTCTCCGGTACAGACGGAGAACATATGATGGAAGCACTGGGGGACATTGCCAATCGCTATGCTTTCCAGACAAAGCCTATACTGAAATTGGAAATTGCAGCCCAGTCTATTTTTGATTTTCTGTTAGACAAGTTTACAGATGCAGTGCTGTATTTTGAAACGGACCGGAAATTAACCGATGTGCAGAAGAAAATGATGGCACTGGTTTCGGATAATTATATTGCAATTTACCGACATTTTGCAGCAGAGGCAGACGAAGCCATGAGGCTTTACCTGCGTCTGCTGCTGGTGACGGATCATATTTGCGGAATGACAGACAGTTATGCCAAGCGGTTGTATCAGGAATTAAAGGGAATTGATTAAATCCTTCTGAAACAGATCCAGTCAATTTCTATTCCTGGTTTCGCAATATCAAGACAAAGTTCATAATAACCAGCTTCCAGCAAAGGGCGGGAGAGTTCCTGAGTAACCCACTTACCTTTCGTACCGTTGGTTTGAAGGGTGGAGAGCAGAACATGGTTCAGTAAAAGATTTGTGGTGGACTGAGCCATATCTGCAGAGTGGGAAATGAAGTGTACACTTACAGAATAGGTTCCCCTCTCTTCTATCTGAAATCTGGAAATTTCCTCCGGAAGACAAGTGATTTTTAAGCTGTCTATTCCGGCAGGAACATTCTCAAATTCTTGGGAAAAGGGAAGTGCATGAATCTGAGAACGCTGTCCTGTGGGGGAGTTTGCCTGCCTAAATGCAGGGGTATGTGTTAGAAAACGGCAGATAGTCAAGGCACTGCGCTGAAGTTCCCCGATGGTCAGACTGCCCTTTGCAATTGCGTCTAATGTATTGTCGCCGTCAGCATTCGTTTCGGCTCCATTGTTACTCACTACCATGTATAAATCATTCTGAGCACGTATCATAGCGGCAGTATTTTTAGCATCTGCGGTTCCTCCGGCAACAGGGTCGTTCATCTTTGCCCACCAGTCCGTCATAACAATTCCTGTATATCCCCATTCATTCCTTAAAATCGTGGTATTCAAATCATAGTTAGATGCGGCCCAGTGTCCATTGACCGGGTTGTAGGAGGTCATGATAGAAGAAGCCTGACCTTTCTTTACAGTAATTTCAAAGCCCTTCAGATAAATTTCCCGTAAGGCACGTTCCGATACAATAGAATCGGCAAAGGAACGGGCAGCTTCCTGGTTATTGGCAGCAAAATGTTTTACAGTACCACAGGAGCCACCGCGCTTGAGACCGAGGGTAACTGCCGCAGCCATGGTTCCGGTAAGATAAGGATCTTCTGAAAAATATTCAAAGTTCCTTCCGTTCAGAGGATTGCGGTGGATATTAATGCCTGGTCCAAGAAGGGTATCCACGTTATTTTCTACCAGCTCCTCTCCCTCCGTCAAATAAAGGGCTTCCACAAGGGGCAGGTTAAAGCTGCATGCCAGTAAGGTACCAATGGGCATTTGTGCAGCAGTCTGACCACCTTCCATGCGGATGCCGGAAGGGCCGTCTGCACAGCAGGCAATGGGAATACCGTAAGCAATCAAAGAATCGGTGACGCCGCCGAAAGCAGATGCAGTACCTGGTGCAACCTTTGGACTGCTCATTCCCTCACCCCGGACAATTGCAGCCAGTTCTTCTGTGGTGAGCTGTGCAACAAAATCTTCCATAGAAGCTTTGCCGGAAAGGGTGTCCTTTAAAGTAATATTCTGATTTCCGGTCTGAGGCAGTGTCTTCGGTAAAGAATTCTGGATTCGTTCCTGTAAAGAGATGGTTCGAAGAGGAACAGGTTCGTATACTGGAGTGAAGACTCCATTTTCCTTTTGTCCATCTGGTTTCAGGCGTGTAAAGGGCTTTATGGGAGCCAGTGCTTCCTGAAGCTCTTTTGTTATGTATAGTGTAGAAAGGGTAAGGTTTACGGGAACTTTTTCCACCCGGCGGACACTGTTTCCTACATAAAAATCATAACATCCTCCTTCCAGCACGTAACAGGATTTATGACCCGTAATGCCGCTGTCATCATAAGAAGCCATTTCTAATAAAGAGCAGGAAAAGGTAAGTAGCTGTGTTTCCCCGGGATTCAGACAACGGGTTTTCTCAAAGGCACACAATTCCATGGAAGGTTTACCTAAGAGCCCCTGAGGTGCGCTGTAGTAGACCTGAACTACTTCTTTTCCGGAAAAAGAGCCGGTATTGGTTACCTTTACAGAAAGCTCCATTACGCTGTCAGAACCATATCCTGTTATATTGGCAGAAATGGTCTCAAGGGAGAAGCTGGTATAAGAAAGTCCATAGCCAAATTCATACAATACCTGTTCAGGAGCAAAGGTTTCGAAGTAACGGTATCCCACATAAATATCTTCCTGATAGAAATTTTCAAGTTCATTGCCAAAGTTAGCAGAGGACGGATAATCCTTTAAGGTGCAGGCGATGGTATCGCTTAATTTTCCACTGGGGGATATAGCTCCAGACAGAAGGTCGCCTGCGGCAAGTCCGCCGTCCATGCCGCCCTGCCATAAGTACATGACAGCGGTAATATGGTTTTTATAAGCAGGGTTCTTCATCCAGCTCATGTCAATAATATTTGCTGTATTCAGCAGGACGGCAACCTGCGTAAAGTGTGCAGTAACTTTTTCCAGCATATCCAGTTCCTCGCGGGTCAAGTTGTAGCTTCCCGTGGCATCTGCATTATCCTTATCCTCTCCGGCAGTTCGTCCAATAATAATAAGAGCTTTGGAGGAACATGAAGAAGCCTCAGCCACAAGTTCTGGTGAAAGACTCATTTCCGTCTGATTCCAGGGTTCTGCAGCCCATGCACCGCCCCCGTCATCAAAGGGATGGTCCTTCAGCCAGACTTCATAATGCTGGATAAGAGTTTCATTTAGGGAGACCTGATTGTCCCGCAATCCATCTATAATATTCGTTTTGTAAGGCACATTGACGGCACCGCCAGAGCCTGTTCCGCTTTTGTAATATTCCAGCTGACATCGTCCGAAGACGGAAATAGTTTCGTCAGGCAGAATGGGAAGCGTATTGTTTTCGTTTTTCAGCAGTACAGCGCCTTCTCCGGCAGCGGTACGGCAGAGTTCTGAGAATATTGTATAATCCATAAAAAACCTCCTTGTTTATTTTTAACCAGAGTATAGCCTATTTTTAGGGAAGATGATATAATTTTTTCGTATAGAAATACGAAAAATTTGTCCTGAGGAGAAAATGATATGAATTATATGGAGGAAAAACAGACCTATATAGACGGGCTTCCCTGCGAGTATTTATGCCATATTGAAAATATAAAAGGAATTAAAACAGTATTTCCCGCCCACTATCATTATTATATAGAATTGCTCTATGGAATTTCTGGAGAATTTCAGGTGCTTCTAGATGGAAGATATCACTGTTTTGGCGGAGGTGATATGGTATTGATTAACTCCAGAGAGGTGCATCAGATTGATTCCAATTCGGAAAAAGGAGGGGAATATATCGTGGTGCGTTTTTTGCCGGAATTGATTTATAATAGTATGTCATCTAACTATTTTCAATTAAGGTATATGGTGCCCTTCATAACAAAAAATACATTTAATCAGAAGGTGATAAGAGGGAAGGATATAAAGGAAGCCCATATTTCGGAACTTTTTCATGAAATTGTAGAAGAAACATCCCAGGAAAAATACGGATATGAGCTTGCAGTAAAAAATCATATAGGAAGCATATTTTTGTGGATACTTCGATATTGGGAATCCAATGGGGAAGGTTTTTATGAAGAAAATGCCAAGGACAAAATACTGCGTATTCAGCTTCAGCCTGCCTTGAATTATGTTCTGGAACAGTATGCCCAGGATGTAAAAGCAGAGGAGATGGCAAAGTGCTGCAGTATGAGTTACAGTTATTTTTCCAGGTCTTTTCAACGGATTATGAAAATGAATTTTCGGGAATACCTGAATCAAATCCGAATATCCGAGGCAGAAAAGCTACTGGTATCCACCACTCTTTCAATAACGGAAATTGGAGGAAATGTGGGATTTAACACTACAAGCTATTTTATAAAGAAGTTTCAGCATTACAGACATATTACCCCCAAACAGTTTAGAAAGCTGATTGAACGGGCAGAATAAGATACGATAGAGTAAAAGCGCACAAAAAAAGTGTGCTTTTTTTGTGACTTATTTTGATTGAAAATGAAAGAAAATGGTGTTAATATCTAAGTAAGTTCAAAACCGATCAAAATAGGTCAAAATAAATCATTAAGAGGTGAAAAGATGCTGTTAGAAAAAAGGTTAGAAAAAATTTTAAAGCTTGTAGAGCAGAATGGAAGTGTTACGGTACAGGAATTGACAGAAGTTCTGGAGGCATCTGAATCAACAATAAGAAGAGATTTGACATTACTGGATGAAGAAGGCAGAGTCAATAAAGTCCATGGAGGTGCTACCGCAGTAGGTGCCTATTGTGTCAAGGATGAAGAGGTAGAATTCCGTAAGAATCAGAACAAAGAAGAAAAGATAGAGATAGCCCGATATGCAGCTTCCCTCATACGCCCCAATGATTTTGTATATTTGGATGCAGGAACCACAACAGAATGGATCATTGACTTCATTACAGAGCGGAATGCAGTTTATGTTACCAACGCCATCGGTCATGCCAAGAAGCTGGTGGAGGCAGGATGCGAAGCACATATTCTGGGAGGTAAGTTTAAACTTTCCACAGAGGCAGTTGTAGGGAATGAAACAGTGTCAGAATTAGAAAAATATAATTTTACCATTGGATTTATAGGAACAAACGGGGTCAGCAGGAGGGCGGGATTCTCCACACCGGATATAGATGAGGCCATGGTAAAGAAGAAGGCCATTGCCCAGTGCAGAAAGCCCTATATTTTATGTGACCCTGAGAAGTTTAATAAGATTTCACCAGTAACCTTTGCAGCATTTCCGGATGCTACAGTGCTTACAACAGAAATAAAGAACAGTAGTTATAAAGATGCAGAAAATATTATTGAAATATATAAAATCAATAAGGAAAGGAGATCGTTATGATTTATACAGTTACTTTTAACCCTTGTCTGGATTATATCGTAAGTGTGGATGATTTTACATTGGGGCGTGTAAATCGAACCACAAAAGAACTGGTATATCCGGGGGGGAAAGGCATCAATGTATCTCTTGTATTAAAGAATCTTGGCTTAGAAAGCACGGCTCTTGGGTTTACTGCAGGATTTACCGGGATAGAGATTGAACGTGCGTTAAGAGAATGGGGATGTTATACAGATTTTATACGGATACCGGAAGGAATGTCCCGCATTAACTTAAAGATTCGCTCTCAGGAGGAAAGCGAAATTAACGGGCAGGGACCAATGATTTCAGAAGGGGCACTGGAAGCATTGTATCAGAAGCTGGAGACTGTCACATCGGAGGACGTGCTGGTACTGGCAGGCAGTATTCCAAACAGTATGCCGGATTCCAGTTATGAAATGATTATGGAACGGGTACAGAAAAAGAAGGTAAAGACAGCAGTAGATGCAACTGGAAATTTACTGGTTAATGTTTTGAAATACCATCCTTTTTTAATCAAGCCCAATAATCATGAACTGGAGGAAATTTTTCAGGTTACCATAGACAGTCATGAAGCTATTGTAACCTATGCTAAAAAGCTGCAAGAAATGGGGGCCAGAAATGTTTTGGTTTCAATGGCAGGTGATGGAGCGATTCTGGTATCAGAAGAGGGAGAAGTCCTAAGAAGCCCTGCACCCAAAGGAAAGGTGGTAAACTCGGTAGGGGCAGGAGATTCTATGGTGGCAGGATTCCTTACAGGATATATTACCACCGGAAAATATGAAGAAGCATTCCGTATGGGAATTGCAACGGGAAGTGCAAGTGCATTTTCGGAACGTCTGGCAACCAAAGGAGAAGTAGAAGAGATTTTAAAGCAGATATAATTTAAGGAGGAGAGAACATGAAGATAACAGATTTACTCATGGCAGAGGGTATTGAACTGAATGGAAAAGTAAGTTCAAAGGCAGAGGCAATTGACAAAGTGGTAGAGCTTATGGCGGCTACTGGAAAGTTAAGCAATAAAGAAGCATATAGGACACAGGTGCTGAAAAGAGAAGAAGAAGGAACCACCGGCATTGGAGAAGGTATTGCAATTCCTCATGGAAAATGCGACGCAGTAAAATCACCCGGGCTTGCAGCAATGGTAGTGCCCGGAGGTGTAGAGTATGAATCTCTGGATGGACAGCCGGCAGACTTGATTTTCCTTATTGCAGCGCCTAACAGCAAAGATAACGTACATTTAGACGTATTAAGCCGTTTATCCGTATTGCTGATGGATGAAACATTCACCGGAAAACTCCGCAGTGCAAAGACAAAAAAAGAATTTTTGCAGTATGTAGATGAAGCGGAGAAGGAAAAGCTTGCAGAGGAAAAAGAAGACCAGAAGACTGGATGCAAATTACTTGGTGTTACAGCATGTCCAACCGGTATCGCTCATACTTATATGGCAGCCGAGGCATTGGAAAAAAAGGCAAAAGAGCTGGGACATACAATTAAGGTAGAGACCAGAGGTTCTGGCGGGGCAAAAAATGTGTTGACAGATTCAGAAATTGCCGCAGCGGACTGTATCATTATATGTGCAGATACCAACGTGCCAATGGAACGTTTTGATGGAAAAAAAGTAATTGTACGCCAGGTTTCTGACGGAATCAATAAAGCAGAAGAGTTGATTAAAAAGGCAGAGAACGGAGAGGCGGAAGTATATCATGCCGGAAAAGGGGCAGTGAAGAAAGAAGCAGTTTCCGGAAATGAAACAGCCGGACATAAGATATACAAACATCTCATGAATGGAGTTTCCCATATGCTTCCATTTGTTGTAGGAGGCGGTATACTTATTGCCATCGCGTTCCTGATTGATGGTATGAGTGTAGACCTTGCATCTCTTGGAGCAGATGAAAGAGCAAATTTCGGTACCATTACACCGCTGGCAGCGTTGTTTAAAGGAATCGGTGGTACAGCGTTTGGATTTATGCTGCCGATTCTGGCGGGATTTATCGGTATGAGTATAGCAGATCGTCCGGGACTTGCAGTTGGTTTCGTAGGCGGGGCCATTGCAGCAGGCGGAAATAGCGGTTTCCTTGGAGCGTTGGTAGCAGGCTTCCTGGCAGGATTTATAATTCTTGCATTAAAGAAAATATTTGAAAAATTACCGGAAAGTCTGGATGGTATAAAAACGGTTCTACTATATCCACTGCTGGGTATACTGCTGATAGGCTTGGCAATGAACTATGTGGTAGAGCCTCCAATTGGAGCGTTAAATGTCTTAATGAACAATGCCCTTTCCAGCATGAACGGAGCAAGCTCTATTGTGCTGGGACTGATACTGGGAGCAATGATGGCGGCTGATTTAGGCGGACCTATTAACAAGGCAGCATATGTTTTTGGAACAGCATCCATTGCAGCAGGAAACTATAATATTATGGCGGCGGTTATGATTGGCGGAATGGTTCCACCTTGTGCCATTGCACTGGCAACATTATTATTTAAACGTAAATTTACTTCTGATGAAAGAAAATCAGGACCAACCAACTTTATCATGGGGTTATCCTTTATTTCCGAAGGTGCGATACCTTTTGCAGCTTCTGATCCAATCCGTGTACTTCCTTCCCTGATTGTAGGTTCAGCAGTTGCAGGAGCCGTATCTATGGCATTTGACTGTACCCTGATGGCACCTCATGGCGGAATCTTTGTATTCCCGGTAGTTGGAAATACCCTGATGTATAT